>CAZEZA010000029.1:0-5981 GCA_964516415.1 Candidatus Woesearchaeota archaeon
TTATGCGGAGGTGGCACAGCGGCTACTGCGTCTGCCTGCAGAGCAGATATTCATGGGTTCGAGTCCCATCCTCCGCTTAATTAGTTTTATACGAAATCTTTAAATACTTTGTAGTGCCTAATTTATTTAATGGCATTTGTTGTTAAAAAAACAATTAGTGGAAATGATTATTATTATCTTAATGAGAATAAAAGGGTTGATGGGAAAGTAAAAACAAAAACAATTGCTTATCTTGGTAAAGTAAAAAAAGATGCTAAGAAAAAAGCTGAGGAAATAATTAGAAAAATGAATAAAGTGAAAAAAAAGAAAATAATACAAATTGAACAAGTTGGAAAATTAGGGAAGGTAAATATTTCAATCGATGATATGACTTCTTTTTGTAAAAGAAAAGGATTTGTATTTAGGTCAGGTGATATTTATGGAGGGTTTTCTGGTTTTTGGGATTTTGGACCTGTTGGTGTTGAGATGAAGAATAATTTGAAAAAATTATGGTGGGATTATCATGTTAAAAATAGAGACGATGTAGTTGGAATTGATGGAGCGATAATTACTCATCCAAAAGTTTGGAAAGCGTCTGGGCATGTAGAAAGTTTTAATGATGTTCTTGTTATTTGTAAGAAATGTAAAAAGCCAAATAAGGCGGATAAAAATGAGATAGGAAAAATTAAATGTGATTGTGGGGGAGATTATGATTGGGATAATTTAAAAAATATAGAGCAGATGTTTAAAACAACTGTTGGCTTGGATACTTTAGCTTATTTAAGACCTGAGACAGCACAACTTATTTTTACTAATTTTAAATTTGTTTATAATACTTCTAGATTAAAACTTCCTTTTGGAATTGCCCAAATTGGTAAATCATTTAGAAACGAAATTGCTCCTCGTGATTTTTTATTTCGTCTTCGTGAATTTGAACAAATGGAGATAGAATATTTTTCTGACCCAAATGAGAAGTGTCCATATAAATTTGGTAAGTCTTGGATTTTAGTTTATTCAGAGGAAATGCAAAAAAAGAACAAAGAACCTGTTAAAATGAAGTTTAAAGAAATTTATGAAAAAAAGATTATTAAAACAGATTGGCATGCTTATTGGTTAGAGCAAGAATTTATGTGGTTTGTTTCTCTTGGAGCAAATCCAGATAATTTTAGAATAAGACAACATGTTTCAGAAGAAAAATCTCATTATGCTTTAGATACTTGGGATTTAGAATATAATTTCCCTTTTGGGTGGAAAGAGTTGCAAGGTATGGCTAATAGAACTAATTTTGATTTAAGACAACATCAAGAGAATTCAAATGTTAATTTACAAATTATGAATAATAAAGGACAAAAAATTCTCCCCCATGTCGTCGCTGAGCCAAGTCAAGGAGTTGAGAGAGCTATGTTGGTTTTTTTATTTGATTCTTATTATTATGATAAAAAAAGAAATAATGTTGTTTTAAAATTACATCCACAACTTGCTCCGATAAAAGCTGCTGTTTTTCCAATTGTTAAAAGAAAAGAGTTTGAAAAAATTGCAGTAGATATTATTAAGGATTTAAGAAAAGATTGGAATGTTGTTTATGACAAATCTGGAAGTATTGGTAGAAGGTATTCTAGAAACGATGAAATAGGGACGCCTTATTGTATAACTATCGACGAGGATTCTATGAAAAATAATAATGTTACAATTAGAGATAGAAATACAACAAAACAAATTAAAGTAAAAATTTCTAATCTTAAAAATATTTTAAGAAAATTAATTGATGAAGAAATTAAATTTGAAAAAGCAGGAAAATTAATTAGCACACGGATTAAATAGTTACCGACGGTAATTTTTCATTTTAATTTTATAAATAAATTTTTTACCGAAGAGTTTTTAAATATTGTTTTCTTATTTTATTTAATTAAAAAGAGAGGTGAAACATGGCAAAAGCTAAAACACCAAAACAGCTTCACGTGCATATAAGGTTCCTTAAGAGGCAATTGTTAACTGCTGAAAAAAATCTTAAGAAAGCAAAAGCGAAAAAACCAGTTAAGAAAAAAGCTACTAGGAAGAAGCCAGTTAAGAGAAAAGCTGTTAGAAGAAAAAGAAGATAGTTTAATTTCTCTTTTTTATTTTTTTATTTTTTTATAATTCAATATGTTTTTAAATTACTTCTTTTTCTTCTTTCTATGAATTCAGATTGTATTTTTTGTAAAATAGCAAATGGAGAGATTTCTTCTAAAAGAATTTATGAAAATGACAATTTTTTTTCAATTCCTGACGCTAATCCAGTTTTAAAAGGCCATAGTTTAGTTATCTCTAAAAAACATTTTGAGACTATTTTGGATATGCCAAATAATTTATGTTCTGAACTTTTAGATTGTATTAAAAAGACCACTATGAAATTAATAATGAAATATGATGCAGGGGGTTTTAATATTTTAAATAATAATTTTGAAGTTGCACAGCAAATTGTGAAACATGTTCATTTTCATATTATTCCTAGGAAGAAAGATGATGGAGAGTTTAAATTTATTAAATGAGATCTTTTTTAGATTTTTTGTTTGTGTGTAAATAAATTATTATTGAGGAAAAACTTCCTAAAGTATCTGTTAAAATATCTTTAATACTAAAACATCTTAAAGGCACAAATAATTGATGAACTTCATCAATAATTCCATGAACTATTGAAATTATTATAACAACTAAGATGTGTTTTATTTTCATTTCTTTATTTCCTTTTATTGTTACAAAAAAGAAAAAACTAAATAAGAAAAATACAACAAAGTGATATATTCTTGAAAACCAGATATTTCCTCCACTACTACTTCCAGGAAGAGAAGAAAAACAAAAAATTTCTATTGTAATTAATAATGTTATCATTAATGAAACAAATTTGTTTTTCTCGAGCCATTTAATCATAGCATAAAATATTTTTTAAATTTAAAAAATTATTGAAATTAAATTAATTGTAAAATGTCTCTGAGGAGATTTTAACTCCCGACCTCGGCCTCATGAGAGCCGCGCTCTAAACCCTGAGCTACAGAGACAAGAATATTAAAAATAGTTAATTTAAAAGTTTTGAGGTTAGAGAAAATAAATTAAAATTTTATAGATTTGTTTATCTTTTTTTATTTGTCTTGAAGTATTTTTGGTTTACTTTGTCTCTCTTGTTTTTTCATTCTCGATAAAAATCCTGCCATTTGATTTCTTATTTTCTTACTTGGCATAGTATCTTTGAGTATTTTTTTATTTTTTTCAAAATCTTCGCTAAATTCAATACCTTTTTTTACAAGAATTTTCGCTGATCTTTTTATTAATTTTGATTTTATTTTTCCCATAATTAAATGATTTATTAGAGGTTTTTAAAGATTTTTATTACTCTTTTTAGAAATTAGTCTGTTATTTTTTCTATTTTTTCTAGATTTTTTAATGCTTCTATTAAGTTAGTTAGTTTTTTCAAAGGTTCCCCTAAACTTAAAATTATATATTTTAGGTTTAATTCTAAAGCTTTTTTGTGAGCTTTTATTATATCATTTTCATTAATTCTTTTTTTATTATATGCAATAAGCAATTGCTCTTCGTTTTTGTTTTTAATTTTTAAGATAACATCATTTTTATTAAAGCTTTCAATATCTAATATCTCAATTGTTCTTTTAGATAAAAATTCTTTAATTTGATTAAAAAATTTGTCATTTTGTTTTTTCTTAATACTCTTTTTTCTTAATGCTCTTTTCTTTTTTTCATATGGTTTATCAAAAATATTTAATTTTTCTTCTTTTATTGATTCATTTTTTTCACTTATTTTTTTATCTGTTAATAAAGGTCCTGAAATGTTTTGTTTATGTTCGAGTATTGCTGGTTTGATTGTCTTTGGTATAATAAATTCTGTTTCTGAAACAGTGAAAAATCTCCAAATTATTTCTTCATTTTTTTTGAAAGCTATGGCAAAATCTTTAATTGTTCTTAAGGCAATTCTTATTGCAGGATCTTGGTTTTTATCTTTTAGAAATTTTTTTTCTTTTAAAAGAATGAACGCTTCTTTTTCTTTACTCTTGAGATATTGTGAAAATTTTTCAAGCATTGATTCTTGTCCAGGAAGGAAATATATTGGAGAATTACCTATTTTCATATTACTTATTTTTATTTTTTTTTCAGAAACTAATTCAGAAAGAAAGGCTGATGCAAAAAGCATGCTTAAATCTATTTCTTTTGCAATATGAACAGGTAAACTTGGACCTCTTTTTTGTAAAATGGAAAGTATTTTTTCTTTTAAATTTAAATTATTTTGTATCGACATAATTAGAAAGAAAAATAGAAAGATTATAAAGATTTTTATTATGGTTTAATCCATTCAATTTCGTAGTAAGTTATATCTCCTTCTTCATCTACAATTGCTAAAAGTAATTTCTTTTTTGTTGAATGGGCAACTCTGTTTTTTGCAGAGAATTCATGCCATGTTAATTTTTTTGATTCATGATCTGTAAAGACAATCCATTTTGCATGTTTTTTCTCAGGTTTTGAACCTTTATCGTAAACTCTAAATTCTGCCCCAAACTTCAACGCTGTTTTTACAATATAACCTCTTTCTCTTAAATCTTTGAAAACTGAATACTTAATTTGAATTTTTTTATCAATTTTTCTAAATTTATTTATCAGTTCTTTTTTTGGAATTTTTTTAAGTTTAGAGAATATTTCCATTTTTCCTTTTTCAACAAGAAATAATGTTTCTGAGAGAGAATATTGGATTTTTTCCCCAACTGGTTTACCAAAACAACTTTTTTTATAAAGTGAATAAGCTTCAGAACTATTACTTGAAATAATTTCTCCAGTAATATGTGCTTGAATTTTTTCCATAATTCTTTCAAAATACCATAATATTTAAAAATATGTTTTTTATGATTAAATTATGAATGTTACAAAAGTTAATCAGTTACTGAATTTAACTTTCATAGTTGGAGTTCTTTTAGTTTTACCAGTCTTATAATTATCTCTATTTTTTGAGATAAGTGAATTATTGTTTAAGAGAACTCTAAAATTAAATTTCGGAGATAAAAATGAAAAGAAGAAAAATTGTATATCAGGATGGATCTTACCAGATTCTCAAACCAAAAGATAATGGGAATTGGCATGGATATGGGGAGAGAAAAAGTATGAAAGGAATAAATGATTTCTTGTTTAGGAATAAGAAAGATAAATTATTCGATGTAGAAATTTCCAAGGAAATAGACGAGAAGATAACCGATTATAGAATAGAACAGATAATGAAAAGTTTTCGGGTTCTATCTAAAGAAAAAAATCTTGAATCAAAAACAATTTAAACAATTAAAACGATTTATTAAAATGAGAATGGATTTTTCTAAAATAGAAAAGAAATGGCAAAAGAAATGGGAGGGATCTAAAATCTTTGCAGTTAAAGAGAATCCTAAAAAAAAGAAATTTTATGTTCTTGATATGTTTCCTTATCCCTCGGCGGAAGGATTACATATAGGTCATGCCTTTGTTTTTAGTTTAGGAGATATTTTTGCCAGATTCAAAAGATTGCAAGGTTATAATGTTCTTTACCCTATTGGATATGATAGTTTAGGATTGCCAGCTGAAAATGCAGCGATTAAAGCTGGGATTCATCCAGAAGAGTATACTAAGAACTCAATTAGAAATTTTATGAAGCAACAGAAAGCAATGGGCTGGAGTTATGATTGGTCTAGGATGGTTAAGACTTCTGATAAGGAATATTATAAATGGGACCAATGGATTTTTTTAAAGATGTTAGAAAAAAAAATTGCTTATCGTAAGAAAGCTTCTGTTAATTGGTGTCCTAAATGTAATACTGTTCTGGCAAATGAGCAGGTTATTGGGGGGAAGTGCTGGAGGCATGAAGACACTGATGTTGAAATCAAACATCTTGAGCAATGGTTTTTGAAGATTACAGATTATTCTGAAGAATTACTGAAAGGGTTGGATAAAGTTGATTGGCCTCAAAGGGCAAAAGTAATGCAGAGGAATTGGATTGGGAG
>CAZEZA010000030.1:0-5849 GCA_964516415.1 Candidatus Woesearchaeota archaeon
GTTTTATTGTTTTCAATAAAATCTCTTTTTTCACAATAATCTTTTTTTGTTTTTGGGCTTTTAAAATTTTTAATACTTTTTCAGAATCTTTTTTTCCAATAAATTTTTCTAGTTTTTTTGGATTTTCTTTTACTTTCTTTAAAAATTCATATATTTTTTCCTCTTTTAATATTTTTTTGATTATATCATCTGCCTTTTTTCCTAAAATACTTTTTAAAATATTTATATGGCTTTTTTCTTGTTTGTATTGTTCTTTTATTTCTTTTTGTTCTTTTTGTGTAACTCTTCTTAAAGATAAATCTATTCTATCTCCAGAAATTCTTAAAACCTTACAAACAATTTTTTTCTTTGGAACAACATAATTCCTCAAGTTTCTAATTCTCCCAGGAGCTACTTCACTCATTATTATGCTTCCCTCTCCATTTTCTTCTATTTTTACAAATACAATGGTTCCAACTATTCTGTCAACAGTGCATAAAACAATATCTCCTACTTCAAGTGTCATAAAATATTTAGAAAAAAAGGAGTTTTAAAGGTTGTGTAAAATCTAAATCTTAACCATTTCAATTTCTAAATTCTTTTGCAACAATTCAATAAATTCTTGTTCTTTTTCTTGTGTTATCATGCAACCTGCTGCAAATTTATGGCCCCCAACTTCTCCACCTATTTTTGTCACCACATTATTTAGAATTTCTCTAACATTTCTTCCATTTCTTCCTACACTTCTTCCAGATACTTTGATTTTGTCGTCGTAATATGCCATGGTAATTATTATTGTTCCTTCTTCGTATAAAGAAGAGTTTGAAAGAATGCTTGCAATTGTTCCAATTATTGTATCTTTTATTTTATTTTTTGCGTTAATTATTACAAATCCATTTCCTTGAATTTTCTCTGTTTCTGATGCAAATTTTAATCCTGAAATAAGAAATTGTTTATATTTTACGTGTATTGCTTCTGCTTTTTTTTTGGCTTTTGGATTTTCCATGCAAAATTGAATTGCTAATCCGCTTTCTCCTAATCTTGAACAAGCATTAATCATTGCACTTAATTCTCTTGCATCTTCAAGTTTGTTAAATAATTTTATTAAAAATATGTCTCCAATTATTTCTTTATTTTTTACTTTTGGATTTCTTAACATGATTGCTGTGATTAATTTTGTCATTTCTTTTTCATCTAGCTCTATGAGATTTTTGTATTTTCCATTTATTGGATTTAAGTTAATTTCTCTTAATAATTCAAGCACCCCTTTTGTATCTCCAGTAACTCCTGGAATGTAAGTGGAGGAATTATATTCAAGAGTTCTGTTTAAAGGTCTTGTTGAAGGATAAATTAAAAGACCTCTTTTTCTTTTTACTTCTCCATCATTTAAAATCCCATTATTTAATTTATCTATACTTTTTTCCATTAAATCTCCAACCATTCCTAAAACAGCTAATTTTGCAAATTCTTTATTTTTAGAATCTATTTGTTTACAGAAAAGATATACAAGGCCAGAACTGCTTATTTTTTGTTTGTCATTAAGTTCAGGGTTTATTATGTTAATCTCTTTTGGAATTTCTTGAATTATTTCATGGTGGTCAATTATAAAAACGTCTTTTAATCCAGCTTTTATAATGTGATTTAAACTTCCTGAAGCTAAATCCAAAAAAAGAGTTAATTTGTTTTTTGGTAAATTATAAATAAATTCCTCTTCCAATCTTTTCACAATTATTAAAGAAAACTTTTTATCTAATTTTTTCAATGCTTTTATCATGATTGTAGCAGAAGTAATTCCATCTGTATCAAAATGACTTATTATTTGGATTTCTTTATCTTTAGATATTTCAAAAAATTTTTCTACTACTAATTTAATTTCTGTTTCTAAAGAATTTTCCTCTTTTTCCATTTTAAATATAAGAAAATATAATTTTTGATAGAACTAATTAAATATTAAAATATTTTTTTAGTTTTTTAAGTTGTGCAAATATTCTATCTTTTTCTCTCATTGCTCTTTTATCTTGTTTATTTTTTGAATAATGTTTTTTAATCCTTTCTAATTTTCCTTCAACATTTTTTAAATCCGAATTAATATATTTGTCTTTTAATATTTTTGATATTTTTTTATTATATTCTTTTGGATGAATTTCTTGCCTTCTTAATTCTTCTCCTATTTTTTCACTTGTAAGTCCTTTTTCAGATAATTCTAATACTTTTTTTTCAAATTCTGCTTGGGAAATTTTTTTTGATTTAATTTTTTCTTGTTTTTTTATAATCTTTTTTGGCATTTTATTTGATAGTAATTTAGTTTTTTAAAGATTCCTATGGGGTGAAAAGTATTTAAATAAAAAGGATTTATTACTTATATGGGGAGGACAATAGGTGTTGTTAGTTTAAAAGGAGGGGTTGGTAAAACTTCTGTTGTAACTGCTTTAGGAGGAGCGATAGCCAATTTTAATAAAAAAGTATTGTTGATAGATGGTAATCTTTCGGCTCCAAATCTTGGTTTGCATTTAAATATTATAAATCCAGATACTACTTTGCATCATGTTTTAAATAGAGAATCTAATATTAAGGATGCTATTTATGAATTGAGTGGTTTGGATATAATTCCTTCTTCTATATTTAATAGGGCTGAAGTTAATCCTTTGAAATTAAAAGATAGAATTAAATTTTTAAAAAAGAAATATGATTTTATTCTTATTGATTCTTCTCCTGCATTAAATGAAGAAACTTTGGCTGTAATGCTTGCTTCTGACGGGCTTCTTGTTGTAACTACTCCTGACCATCCGACTTTAGGCATGACATTAAAAGCAGTAAAGTTAGCTAAACAAAGGGGAACTATTATAGATGGTTTAGTTCTTAATAAAGTTAATAATAAAAATTTTGAATTGTCTATAGAGGATATTGAGAACACAGTTGATGTTCCTGTAATGGCGGTTATTCCTCATGATATTAATGTTTTAAGGGCCTTGTCTGAATTTATTCCTTCTACAATTTATAACCCAAAATCTAATGCCAGTATTGAATATAAAAAACTTGCAGCAACTTTGATTGGGGAAAAATATAAACCTTTTAATTTGAAAAATTTCTTTAAGATAACTCCTAAAAGGCAGGAGATTAACAGAGAAATATTTTATAGTAGGGTTTTTAAATAATTATTAATTTTTAAAATAAAGCCCTATAGTACAGTGGTCAAGTATACAGCCCTTTGAAAGTAAAGTGCTTTGCACTTTTTATTTCTCTTTTGAGAAAAAAGGAGAAAGGCTGTGACCCAGGTTCGAATCCTGGTAGGGCTATTGATTCGAACCAATGTTCGACAACCGCAAGGGTTGCAAGTACCCTTTCAGGGATCCTGGTAGGGCTATTTTTATTTTCTAACTTTAACATAAATATATTCTATTAATCCTTTTTTGTAAATATAGCCGAGGAACATTGAAATTAAACTTAAACCTATTGTAGTAAGAAATCCTCTTTCTTTTGTTACTTCTTTTATTGTTTTTATTTTAGAAAAATAATTACTATATCCTAGGAATACTTTGTTTCCTATTTTTTTCAAGAAAACTATTTTGAATCCTATTTCTTCAAGTTGTTTTTTATATTCCTTTTCATCAACCCAATTTTCTTTTGTTCCAACCCATACTTTTGTTGCAAATCTAACAAAAAGATTGGAAAAAAAACTTTTTTTCTTGAATTTTTTTCCTAAAATTAAATCAGAGAGAACCATTTCTCCTCTTTTTTTTAAAACTCTGTGTGCTGACTTGAAAAATTTTTCTCTTGTATTAAAATGAGCAATTCCTTCTATTCCAAGAATATGTGAGAAAGTATTTTCAGGAAAATTTAGAACACAAGCATCACCGTGATAAAATTTAATTTTTTTATTAAGACCTAATTTTTTTGATTTATTATTTGCATAATCTATGTGAAGTTTAGTTATATCTAAACCTTCTATAATTTTTGGTTTAAATTTTTTGTAATAAACAAATGTTTCAGTTCCATAACCACAGGCTACATTTAATATTTTGTCTGTTTTTTTTATATTGCTATTATTTATAAAAAAATTTAAGAGGTTTTTTGCGGCATCTAAATAAGTTATTGTATTTTCTTCCCAGTAACCAAATGAAAGAAATTTTCCATTTTTTTCTTTTGATTTGTCATAATCGTACTCTGTTTTGTTTAAACCAGTAGAATAAAAATTATCAACTTTTTTTTCATGTGTTGTGATTTTAATTTCCTCTGAGATTTATATTTATGAATAATTCGGCTAAAGATTTTTAGTTTATAAGTTTTCATGGTTTATACATCTTGATTGAGAACAATTGCTAGTCTTCCTGAACTTTTTATTTATGTATTCTAATATACAAATATTTAAATAAAGTATAATGTTACTATTATAGAGTTAAAATGAAACTTCCAAAGTGTTTAGATAAAATTGTTAAGGTTGCTGCTTTAGGAAGTGCGTTATTATTTACTCCTTTACAAGCAAATTCTGATTTTTATTTCTATGGAAATCTTGGTTTGGGTTTAGAGGCAGGAACTCCTACTGCCCAGGTTCAGACAGTTCCTTTAGAAATTAGAGATGTTCCTGCACATCCAGATGATTCATCATTAAGTATAGCCCCTATTAAAGATAGTGAAGTAACGCATTTTCCATATACTTTAAATTTAGAAGCAAAAGTTGGAGTAGGTTTTGAGGGAGATAATTTTGATATTAGAATAGGTCCTAAAGCTGGACTTGTATTAACAGGGAATTTTTCATGGCCAATAGAGAGAAATTATACAAATGATCCTGGTAGTGATACAAGAGGAACAGGGGCAGCATTGACTTATTATAATCTTCAAAAAGATGGTCTTGCTTTTATTCCTGGAGCTTCTGCAAGAGTATCTATTCCTCTTGGGAATCAACTCATTGGATTTGCAGAATATTCTGTTGATTTTTTACATCAACTTTTTATGGAAAATGGATGGGATAGATATGATAAATTTGAGGTAAGGAAAACATACAAGTTAGCAGATTTAATAGACCATACAATAAAAGTAGGAATAAACTTTCCTACTGGGCCTGAATTCGCTAGTGGAGAAGCATACATAGGAGTAACAATTCCTCAAATTATAGATAAAACAGATCTTGCTGATGAGACTAAATTAGAAGTTTCACCTAGTTTTTTAGTTGGACTAAAATTTGGATTAGATGTTAATACTAAATAATTTTCTTTTTTAGAAACTCTTCTTATATTGTTTATTTGCTAGATATTTCCTTCGGTGGTGCTCTTTTATAATCAAATGATGATTTAATGCATCATTAAATAAATTAATCTTGATGCTATAAGGTTGAGGGTATTTTATATGATAAATTAGTTTCTCTTCTGATTTATTTCCCATTTTTTTACCTATCTTTAATGTTTTTTATATCTTCCTCTTTTTTCAACTGCTTTTAATCTTTCAAAAACAATTTTAGAATCTTTTGAGTTCTTGTAACTTGTAAAAACTTCTTTAACTAATTCTTCCCAATGTTTGAAATGTTTGGCTTCTAAGGCTTGTTTTAATAAATGCAAATCAACTGCTTTGTCTTCAAATTTGTGGCTAATAAATCCAAGACCGAAGTCTATGAAATATACACTCGCTTTTGGCTCGCGATTGATTGCTTCGAAATCGGCTTTGCCAGATTTCTTCGCTGAAGATTTTGTTAATGAGGAAATTTTTTTCAAGTTGAGGGTTTTAGTGTGAGGTTCAACTAAAATCATATTTGATGTTGTTAAATCTCCATGAATTATATCATTGTCATGAAGTTTTGCAATTGATTCTCCGATTTTTTTGCAGATTTGTTTTTGTTTTTCTAATGAGAATGAATCTAAATGTTCAGAAAGTTTTTT
>CAZEZA010000031.1:0-5839 GCA_964516415.1 Candidatus Woesearchaeota archaeon
CTCTCAAATTTCGCAAGAAGGTTTGGAAATGCGTTCAAAAAATGCAAGTAGAAAAAATCCTCTTCAAAAGAGAAATGTTAAAATAAAAAAAATCAAAATCCCAAAATGGACTTTTATGAACAAGAGCTTTTTTAATTGAAAAATAACAAATTCTACAATACTTCTGTAAAAATTTAATACCAAAACACTTATTAATGGTGTTTTTATTTTTTTGTTATGGATTCAAAAGATTTAGAAAGAGCATTAGGTTCTTCAGAAATTTCAAAAAAAGAACAACCTCCGCAACCACAAATGTCTCCTGAAATGGAAATTGGTTTTCATCAGGGTGCTTTGAATACTTTGATTAATGAAAGGAATGAATTAATTAAAATGGCGCAGGTTACAGAACAAATTATGCAAGCGCATATTAAGAGACTTGAAGAATTGGGTGTGAAGATTAATACCGAAAAGAAATAGATATTGCAGGACAAGAGATTTTTTAAAAAGAAAATAATTTGAAAATTATATGAAGAAAATTTCTCAAGAAAAGCTTGAAAATATGATTGATACTTTTGAAAATAAAGGTTGGAGATGTTGTAATGGTTCAGATAGTTTTAATGTAAATATTTCAGCTTATAGTCCTACAAATTATTTCTGGTGTGATTCTTATATTTTAGAAAGGAAAGAAAATAAAACTTTGATTGGTGAGGCTAAAGATGCTCAAAGATACATAAATTTAATTAAAATTCATTCTGCAAAGTTTCCTTGGGAATGGAGTGAGGTTAAGAGAAATTTCTAAGCCTCTGACGAGAATTGTGGTGAAAACATCTCTTTGAGATTTTCCCGTCGCACTTGAATAAATTCAAGCACGAAACCATGTTCAATTATCAAAAAGCCTCTGACGAGAATCGAACTCGCGACCTCAGGTTTACGAAACCTGCGCTCTGACTACTGAGCTACAGAGGCTTTAGTAACATTTATAATTAATCCTTTAATTGTTTTTTCATGTGTGGGTGTGAACTCAGAACATCTCTGCGAGATTCTGGTCTTGCAACCCACAAAGATGTGGGTGTGCCGGAGTGGTCAAACGGGCTGCCCTTAAGCGGCAGTAGCTTAGTGCTTGCGCAGGTTCGAGTCCTGTCACCCACATTACAATAATATTTATATAATTCTGAATTTTTAATTTTACATGAAAAACCTTAGTATGAGTTTAAATTATCAGGGAAGAATTCCTGGATTTTCAGAAACAAGCGAAGAGACAGCAAAAATAGGGGAAGCAGAGTATAATTCTAAAAGCAAACTTGACAAAAGGAAATATACAAATGGGAAATGAAAAAGATTTAACTGATAAACTTTCTGTTGAAGAGATAAAAGAAATAAGACAATATTTAAGATATGCTAAAGATATTGCAAAAAAAGCAAATAATAGATTTTATTCAAATTATTGTTTTTATCCAGCAAGAAATTAATCAAACAATCTTGAAATAGACAAACCTTTTTGTGCTCTATAAATTGCTTCTGCAAATAATGACGAAAGGTCAATTACTTCAACATCTGGATTTTTTATTGAATGAGAATTGCTAGTCATAACAACATCAAATTTTTTTAAAAGACTTTCTTCGTTTGAACTGAAAATTCCATGAGTTGCATAACAAAATAATTTTTTAGCTCCTTTTTCCCTTAGTAAATCTGCTGCTCTGCAAAGAGTTCCGCCTGTATCAATAATATCGTCGACAATTAAAATATCTTTTCCTTCAACATCTCCTACTAATTGCATTCCTGAAACTTCGCCGGGTTTTGAACGGGTTTTACTAATTAATGCAAGAGAATAATTTCGTTTTATAAAAGATGTTTCATTTAATTCTTCAAGTCGTTTTAAAAAAGATTTTGCTCTATCGACGCCTCCTGAATCAGGGGAAACAACCACCAAATCTTCAACATCTGCCAAATGATTTTTATTTATATGACGGACAACTTCGGGAAAACTATAAAGATTATCAACAGGAACCGTCGCTGGATATGCATTTTGAATCTGAGGTGAATGCAAATCTACTGTAATTATTCTGCTTATTCCCGGTGAAATTGAACTTGCCAATGCTCTTGAAGAAATTGGGACTCTTGATTTATGTTTTCTGTCTTGTCTTGAATAAAGAATATTTGGCAAAACAAAAGTTATACTTTCAACAGAAGCACTTAACAATAAATCTTTAACAAGAAGTAATTCAACCCACCACTCTTGGGGAAATTTTGAAGAATCATGAATATAATAAATATGTTTTTTTCTTATGTTGTGGGGAACATGAACATCAAGTTCACTGTTGTTAAAAAAATTAATAAAAATTTCATAAAGCTGAACAGGTTCTTCTTTAACTTCCCTTATATATTTCTGAATTTGTTTTGCAAAATCCCATGCTTTTGAATTCGGGTCTGCTAACAAAATTACATCTTTCATTTGGATTCCTCTTTCAGTTCATTCGGAATACGAATGAATACAAATTTTATATTTGCTTTCATATTAAAAATAATACAAATTCATTTAAATTCATTATTATATTGGAATATATGGAAAAAAAGAAAGGAAAACTGCTTTTGGTTTGTCTTATTGTCCTGCTGATTGCAATAAATTATAATTTTATCAATAGTTTTTTAATTAAAAAGTTTGATTCAAAAGAAGTAGTTTTTGTTGAAAGAGTTATTGACGGGGATACTGTGGTTGTTAATGGAAGTTCAATGAGATTATTGGGAATTAATACACCTGAAAAAAATGAAATTGGCTATGAAGAGGCAAAAGAATTTCTGGAAAATTTAGTGTTGGACAAAGATATTAAAATAGAAAAATTTGGCAAGGATTTATATTACAGAGATTTGGTTTATTTGTTTGATTTTTCTGGGAGAAATATAAACCTTGAAATTGTTGAAAATGGTTTTGGAAATTATTATTTTCCCGAGGGAAAAGATAAATATTATAAAAATTTTGTTTCTGCATGGGAAAAATGTCTTGATGAAAATATTAACTTGTGTGAAAAATCTTCTGTGAGTTATGCTGATTGTATTTCTGTTAAAGAATGGAATATAAAAGAAGACAAAGTTATTTTAGAAAATGTCTGTGATTTTGATTGTGATTTGAATAAATGGGAAATAAAAGATGAAGGTAGAAAAAAGTTTATTTTTGAGAATTTTGTTTTAAAGAGTTTTTCAGAAATTGAAATTAGTGCTGAAGATTTTAATAAAACCTATGTTTGGACAAAAACAGGAGATACAATTTTTATAAGAGACAACCTTGGAAAATTGGTTTTTTGGGATGGTTATTGATTTTATTTTAAATCTTTTTTCCTAGAATAAATTATAAATCAAATTCTTCTATTTTCTGTTTCGCCGCTTCAATAACATCTTCTTTCTTCATTGTTTTTCTTGCAGAGATATCCATATTTTCTTTAATTTGGATTAGAGAATTTGAGATAAAAAATTCTATTTCTTCAATAAATAAATTAACTGCTTCAGGAGTTGCTTTTGGAATATTTTTGTTTTTTATTTCTTTTAAGAGGTTTTTTCTTACTATTAATTTATTAATTCTAGATTTCTTTTTTATCATTTTGTATTAATGCATTAATTGGGAATTCATAAGAATTATATTGTTTCATTGGTTTTAAGTAATTACAAAAAGTATATTCTCCGACGACAAAATGCTTTTAATAGAAAGTTTTAAATAATGTATTTTTTTAATTTAGTTATGGCAAAACCAATAAGATCTACTCCTGAACTAAAAGGCGAGTTGGCGAACAAATTTTTGAGTAGAATGATTAAAATGGAAAATTCAAAAATCACAAGACAAGACAAAGTTCTTTCAAAAGAAATCAAAGCGAATGCTCCTTATTTTGTTGTCTGTTAATTATTTTAGGAATTTTGTTGTAGATATCTAAGAGAAAAGGGAAAATCTTGCCATAGTAAAAATGTAAGGGGATTACATAAAATTTCTAACCAAAGGAAAAAATTTATAAACATCGGTAACTAAAGTTACCATATGGTAAGAAAAAAGAACAATACAATATTGGAAATAATTAATTTATACAGAACAAATTATTTTGGAAAATATTATATCCGGGAAATGTCAAAACTAATCGGAAAGAGCCACGTTGGACTTCTACCTAATCTGGAAAGACTTGAAGAAGAAAAAATTCTTGAAAGCAAAACAGAAGGAAAGAATAAATATTTCACTTTGAATTTTGGAAATCTAAAAACAAAATCATTGATTTTGCAATCTGAGATTTATGCAACAGATTTATTTCTTGAAAAAAATTCCCAGTTCAAATTATTCTTAAAATCAGTTAACCCTAGTGCTTTAATTATTTTGTTTGGAAGTTTTGCAAAAGGCAGTACAAATAAAAATTCAGATGTTGATTTACTTACAATCTCTGAAAAGAATATAGAACTTCCAATGCATTTAATTTCAAATAAAATGCATAGAATCAATTTAAGAGAAAAGTCATTTTTAAAATCTTTAAAAGAAAATGAACCTGTAATAAAAGAGGTAGAAGAAAATCACATAATATTAAATGGACATTCTTACTATGTAAATTTGTTGTGGAATTTTTATGGAAAATAAAAAATTGAAATGGTGTTTTAAAATTAGAGAAGGAATAAGATTTTCTGAACCAAATAAAAGAATTTCTAATTCTTATATTGAACAGGCCAAAGCATCTTTATTGAGGGCAGAAAAAAATTTCAAAGATAATGATCTTTTGTGGACAACAATTACAATTTATTATGCAGAATATTATGCATTGTATTCATTTCTTCAGAGAATTGGTGTAAAATCTGAAAACCATTTATGTTCAATTACTGTTTCAAAATTCCTTTTAGGTGAGGAAAAAATCAAACTTATTGAGGACCATAAAGAAAAAAGAATTGATGCACAATATTACATAAAAGTAGATCAAAAAAATAAAATTCAAATAATGCTTAATGAAGCAAAAGATTTTGTTTCATATTTTGATGAACTAATTTCTAATTTAACTGAAAAAGAAATAAAAAATTATTTAGGAAAAATAATGAAAGAGATAGAAGAATAATTCTTTTCATTGATTTTCAGTAATTACAAAAAGTATATTCTCCGACGACAAAATACTTTTAAAAGAAAACTTTTTGTAATAAAGATGGTGAAAAAAAGAGGTATTGAAAAGAAATTATTTTGTTCTCAAACAATAAAAATTTTAAATAATAGTTATACGCATGACATAGGCGTTATGACAAAGCTGTTTAGCAGTGGATTTTTTAGAGAGATAAAAGGAGGTTATAAAATATGAAAAAAAATTTAACATTAATTAGTTTGATGTTGGGAGTTATGCTTTTGATTAGTATGACAGGTGTTGTCTGTGCTGATTCGTCTGATGATATGCTTGTGAAAGTAAATGTTCTGGAAACAGAAGTGAGTATTTCTGTTCCGGATGAAGTAATTTTTGAAGATATTGCTCAGGGCTATCTTTCAGAGGAGCAAAAAATTAATGTAAAAAATCAAGGAACTGTTGATGTTAGTGTATCTGCAGATTTAGATGAAAGCTATGATGGAGAAATATTTGAGAATTTGGCTTTTAAAAGAATTTTAGCAGATGACTTGACAAACATAAGATATTTTGATTTTGAAATTGAAAAGCCATTAACAGTTGGTGATGAAAGATTAGAATATGTCTATATGTATTTGGACTTGGTTGATTATGAAGAAGAAATAGAATCCAGCATGATGGACCATAATGCAACTGTGATTTTTACTGCAGTTCCACTTTAAGAAAATGAAAAAAATTATTTTATTTTTATTTGTTTTTTTATTTCCTTTAGTGAATGCTGCGACTCTTTCAATGTCTCC
>CAZEZA010000032.1:0-5749 GCA_964516415.1 Candidatus Woesearchaeota archaeon
TTATTCTTCAATCCTCTTCACCATATCTGTGAAAGCTGGTCTTGTGATTAAAACACCTGTTGTAATTCCTATTATTGTTGTAACTGCAAATCCTTTAAATAAACCTGCAACTGCCCAGTATAAAGGAAGCAATGCCGCTAAAGCAGTAAAATATGTTCCTAAAATAATTGCAAAAGCTCTTTTCATTCTTTGTTTTATGCTTAAAAAAGTGCTTTGCTTTGCCTCATCTAAAACAATAATCTGACTATCGATTCCAGTACCTATAGCTGCTAAAATTCCTGCTATACTTGGTAAATCAAGGTCCCATCTTATCAAAGAAGCAACTCCTAAAATTATGATTATTTCGGAAATGCTTGTAATTAATAAAGCTATTGAAGATTTAAATTTTTTATATCTAAAAAAGATAATTATTGAAACTGCAGCTAGTGCCGCAAGACCTGCTAAAAAAATAGAATTTAAAAATTCCTTTCCTAAAGTTGGAGAGATAGTATCTAATTTGACAATTTCAAGTTTAAATGGTAAACTTCCAGTAATTAAAACTGTTTGGAGCTGTTTCATTTCTTCTTCGGAATTTTTTATTGCATCACTCCTAGTTTCTCCTGTTTCAGAACCAGAAATTTGAATTTGGGTTGTTACTGTCCCTTTTAACCCTTCACTAATTTGTAAGCTATTAACCATTTTATCATCTAAATAAAGATCTAAATTTTCAGAAAGATAATTCCCTTGAGGGGTTGAATTGACTTCAAGTTTGTCTGTTACCTCTGCGTGCCTTTTTGCAGCTTCTTCACTTAGATAAATTGTAAATCTAAAATTACAAAAATATCCCTGGGAAGATTCATCACACGAATATATTCCTGAACCCTGCCCTGATCTAACAACAGAAGTAATATCTTTTTCCCCCCCAACAAACACAGTTTCATTTCCGATTTTAGCTTCAAACTTTCCTTGTTCAGAAATTAATTTCTCTAAATCATCGGGTGTTGCTCCTGCAATTTCAATTAACATGAAATAATTTCCCTCCAAATCTCTAACAGGACGAATGTTCATATCAGATATTCCATAAACATTAAATCTATTATTAGTCATTGAAACCAAATCATTAACTTTTTCCGAAGTAAGAGGTTCTTCTCCTTGAGCTTGAACTAATGCTCTTGAACCTCCTGCCAAGTCTAAGCCCATTTTAATATTTGTTTTGGGCGTTTCTGAAACAATTATTTTTGGAGGATTTTTTGTGTAAATTATATATTCTGCATCTTTTGTTTTGAAAACAGTTTTTACACTTTCATTAGAATTGAATTTTCCTTGAAGAATATTTGAAAAATCTTCTATATTAGTTATCTTATGTCCATCCACTTCGGTAATCACTTGTCCTTGCCTCATTCCTTGCTCAAAAGCTGTTGAATTTTGTTCTATACTTGTTATTAAAACACCTTCCTGAAAAAACGTAGGGGTTACAAAAATAGATAAAAGCGACAAAGCTACAACAATTATTAAAAGCCATATTTTCCAAGTAAATTTAAGTTTCATTTTTTCTTTTTCATATACCATTTAAGTATTGAAACATTAGTTATCCATGTATTAAGAAGATCAAATCCTAAACCAATAGCAAGTATTGTAAAAATTTGAGTTAGAACACTTGAAAAAGAACTTACAATAATTAAAGCAAAAACTACTGCTAAAAGAGAAGTTAAAGTCATAGTAGTTCCTGTTTTAAATGCTCCAAAAATTCTTTTGTTTAATGAACCTTCTTCTCTTTTCAAAATTCTTGTTGTAAGTAAAATATCTGTATCTACTGAATAACCAATTAACATTAAGAACGCAATAATTCCTGCACTTGACATTTGAATTCCTAATAAATTAACTAAAACTAAAGTCATTAAAATATCAGCAAACGCAGAAATAATAACTGCCACAGAAGGGACAAAAGTTCTGAAAATAATGAAAACAACTATTGCCATAAAAATAAACGCAAATAAAATTGCTATCAAAAGTTGTTTGTAAAAACTTTCTCCCAAACTTGAACCTGTAAATTCAAAGCTACTATTTTCTTCGTTAAGTTCATAACCTAAATATTCTTCTAAAATTTCTTTTGTCTGAAGTGTAGAAGATTTTGTCTCAATAATAATTGCTTTTTGTTCACGACTAATTACATCATAAATTTCTCTTATCTTAATGTTTTCAAGTTTTTCTGAAAGAGTTTGTTTTAAATCAGCAACATTAATTTTGTCATTAATTGTTACAGAAGTTCCTCCTGTTAAGGAAATATCTTTGTAGATAAAATCTTGATTTTTTGAATAAAAGATCCCTAGATAAACTAAAGAGAAAAGTAAAAGTGCTACTGGAATTAACAATAATAATTTGTAATTTTTATCGTGAAATTTGCTTAATTTATTTTGTTTGTTTTCTTCTTCCATTTTATATATGCGCGGGCCGGGGGTCGAACCCGGGTCAATTGGTTGGAAGCCAATTATACTGCCACTATACTACCCACGCAATAAATTATTATTTGAATCTTATTTAATAAAGTTTACTAATATTAACGCGCCTGGAAGGATTCGAACCTTCGACTTCCACCTTAGGGGGGTGGCACTCTAATCCAAACTGAGTTACAGGCGCATATTTTTAAATAGAAGTTTAGTTTAAAAAAGATGTGGGTTAGAGTTTTAGGAACAATAGACATCTTGGCAGGAGCAATATTAATATTTGGAACAGAGGTAAATCTTTCAAAAATAGTTTTCTTGATTTTTGGAGTAATTCTTCTTGTTAAATCTTTTTTAGGACTTCCAAAAGATTTTGCTAGCTGGATTGATATTTTTTGTGGAATTATTCTCTTATTATCTGTGTTTTTTTCTTTACCTGTATGGGTTGGAATAGTTTTTGGTTTATTGATTTTGCAGAAAGGTATTTTTAGTTTCCTATAATGCGGAAGGAAGGATTCGAACCCACGTAAGCACTAAGCTAACAGATCTTGAGTCTGTCCCGTTTGACCACTCCGGCACTTCCGCATAGAATAATATTATATTTTTACTTTTAAAATATATCTTTTAGAATTATTTACCCATCTTTTTTGAAACTTCTACAAGTTCTTTTTTCAACTCTTTAATGGATTTTTTTAAGATTTCTTCAACAGTTAATTGTCCAAAGGATTCCAGAGTAATCATTAATTCTTTTGTGGGAATTAGGTTTATTGAATCTTTTCCTTGTTTTTCACATAATTCTACACAGGCTTCACACATATCACATTTATAATTCTCTCCCACAATTATTTTTCCATTTTCTGCTTTTAAAATTTTTTGAGGACAAACCTTAATAACTTCTTGTGGACAATTTTTATCTATTTTTATATCTGTAATATTTCTATAAAACATTAATCCTGGAGAAAATTTTGCATGTTCTTTTCCTTTCCCAACTCTTGTTGTTGCAACAAGTTCCAATTCTTGTCCTTTTTTTAAAGAAGTTATAGGGATTTTACCATAAATTACTTTTGCTCCTCCTGTTAATTCTTCAGAATAAACCATTCCTTCTTTTTTTACACTTAATTTAAGTTTTTCAACTGTTTTTTTATCTGTTAATTTATCCATCTTCAAAGGAATTAATCCTATTCTATGAGCAATTGTTTCATCATATAAGGGGGAATCATTCTTTGAAATTTCTACTTCATCAATAGCAATTATTGGTATTTGATTCAAGCATCTTCTTATAGCATTTGCCAAACTTTCATCTATTTCTGATACAAATTTAATTTGATTATCTTTTTTTGTTATTATTTTCATTTTATTATGTTTGAATTTTGTTTTTTAAACTTATGGTCTTCTCCCACGTCTTCCTCCCTTCTTCCTTGGTCCTCCTCTAGGAAATCTTGTAGTATCAAGAATATTTGCTACTTTGAAACCAGATCTCGACAAACTTTTTATTATTGCATGTGCTCCTGGTCCTGGAGCAGGATTTCTAGTTTTTGCTCTTATTCTAAAATATAATAATTTAATTCCCATGTCTTTTATATCTTCTGCTATTCTTTTGGCAATGAACATTGCTGTAGTTGGATTAGCTTTAAGTCTTCCATGTTTTGTAACCATGCCTCCTGTCACCTTTGAAATTGTTTTTCCAGATATATCTGTAACATGAACAATTGTATTATTAAAAGAAGTATAAATATTAACAATAGCTTCTACTTCTCTCTCTTTTTTAACTTTTGGAACTTTTACTACCTCTTCTGTCTTTACCATTATTCTTTATCCTCCTTTAGCTCTTCTTTCTTTTCTTCTACTTTTTCTTTAATTGTTTCTTCAACAGATTCTTCTTTTTTCTTAACTTTTGATTTCATTACTTTTAAAGAAATTTTCCCTTCTAATTTTACAGGGACAATGTAAGAAGGGCTATTTATAACTCTTCCATCTACAAAAACTTTTTTATGAGTAATTAATTGCCTTGCACTTTTTGGAGTTGTAGCAAGTTTTTTATCGACCATAACTGTTTGCAATCTTCTTTTTAAGTAATCTTTTTTATCTAAAGATAAAATATCTGAAATAGAATTAACATTAAACCCTGTTTTTTTTAAATTATCAAATAAAAGTTTTTGTTCTTCTTGACTAGAAGAAATAAGTTTTTTTGCTTTTTCTCTTATAGATTTGATTCGAGCTTCTGCTTTCCAAATTTCTTTTTTGTTCTTTAATCCAAATTCTTTTGTTATTTTTGCTTCTTCATCAATTCTTATTTTATCAAAAGGTCTTTTTGGTTTGGAATATGTTTTGTGTTTTCTTTTCATTTTTTATAATATTCTTTTTTGGTTTTCTTTTTAATTCCAACACCTTTACTTTTATTTTTTCTAAAATGACTTCTTGTCCTCTGTCCTCTTAAAGGAAGACCACTCATATGTCTATAACCTTTGTAACTTTTGATTTTCTTTAATTTTTTTATGTCAAATTCTTTTTGTAATTCCAAATCACTTCCAATTAAATGTTTGTCTTTTCCTGTTTCAAAATCATCTCTTCTATTTACTATTTGTTTGGGAACATTTGGATTTTTTATAAATTCGGATATCTTGGTTATTTCTTCTTTTGTTAAAGAACCGATTTTTCTATTTTTGTCAATTTTTAATTTTTTACAAATAGCATTAGAAAAAGTCCAAGAAATTCCTTTTACTTTTGTTAATCCTGGATAAATTTTCATTTTACCCTCTATATCTTTTGATAAAAGTCGAATTACTTTTCCTTCGTAATCCTGTTTTTCATTAGGTTTTTGTATTTGTTCCATTTTTATTTTAAATTGTAAATAAATTGTGTCTTTCAAAACTTGTTAATTCTTTTAATATTCTTTTTTCAATTGCTTTTTCAGGATCGGGTAAATTTTGTATTCTTTTTTTCATTTCTTCAAAAGATTCAAATTCCTTTTCTTTTCTTTCTTTTATAATTTCTTGCATATGTTTCTTCCCCAATCCAGGAAGCAATTCTATTTGATGAATTCTTTTATTTATTGCTTCTGCTTTATTAAAAAAATCAACAAATTTTTGCTCTCTTTCCTTAACAATTCTTTTTATAAATTCCTCTAATTGAATTTTAGCAGATTCAGTTAGTTTTTCTTTATGAAGTCTTCCAAGAATATAATATATCTTAGGTCTTTTTTCTTCTCCAATATAGGTTTTTTCTCCAATTTCCAATCTTACCCCTCTCCTAGGAACTAATTCTAAAAGTGTTAAATTTTTTTCTCCTATGGCTTGGGCTATTGGCATCATTTTTCCTTCCAAAGGATA
>CAZEZA010000033.1:0-5618 GCA_964516415.1 Candidatus Woesearchaeota archaeon
TATTTCGCCCCAGCCGATTAATCTCCAGTGATTGTTTATATTTCTTGCAATTCCTACATTGTCACCTTTTAATGCTACTATGGGTATGTTTAAATTTATTTTAATTTCATTGTCTTTTAAAGTTTCAACTGTTCCGACGGTGATTGTGGTATTAATACTTAGCATTAACATTTCTTTTGTTTTCATTGGCTCAACTTCTTTGTGTTCTTTGGTTCCCAAAACTTCTTTGAATAATTCTGTTTTAATTTGAACATTATGTGTGATCTCTGGCAACTTTCCTTTTAATCCAACAAGACATCCTGTTAAAGAATCTGTTTTTGTTAGAAAAGGATCTAATCCTGTTTCAATAGAAATGCTTGCTCCTGGAATTACTTGTTTTACTGATTTGTTTCCTTTATGCAAAGAAAGAATTTTTGTTGTGAGAGTTTGATAAATTTGTTGATTGGATTTTGTGATGCTTAAACCAGGTTTTATTTCAATTTCATCGCCAACTTTTAATTTTCCTTTTTTTAAAATCCCTCCAAGAACTCCTCCCTTTAATTTCTCGATTGTGCTTCCGGGTTTGTTTATATCAAAACTTCTTGCTACCAAAAAAATTGGTTCTGTATCTATTTGTTTTTTAGGTATTTCTAATTTACAAAGTTCTTCTAATATTTCATCAATATTAATTTCCTGTTGTGCTGATACAGGAATTATTGGAGAATTTTCAGCTAAAGTTCCTTTAATGAATTTTTTAATTTCTTCGTGATTTTTTAATGCTTGTTCTTTACTTACTAAATCTATTTTGTTTTGGACTATGATTATATTTTTTATTTTTTTTGCCTGCAATGCTACAAAATGTTCTTTTGTCTGTGGTTTAATTCCTTCATTTGCAGCAATTACTAAAATAGCTGCATCAATTATTGCAGCTCCAGAGAGCATTGTTGCCATAAGCATTTCATGTCCAGGAGCATCTATAAAACTAATATATCTTACTGGTTTTCCTTTTTTTTCTGTGTTGAACTTTTTTCCGTCTTTGTAAATTGTTATATCTGCATAACCTAATTTTATTGTGATTCCTCTTTTCAATTCTTCTGAATGTGTATCTGAGAATTTTCCACTAAGCCTGCTAAGTAAAGTTGTTTTTCCGTGGTCTATGTGTCCTAAAACACCAACATTTAATTCTGGTAATTCTTTCATAAAATTAGATTGAAGAATTAGTTTTTAAGATTATTGATTATAATTATTCTTTCTTTTCAACTTCCTTTGGATTTTCTGTTTTTGCTTGTTCTTCCTTAACTTCTTCTATCTTTTCCTCAGCAGGTTTTTGCTCCTCAATTTTTTCTTCCACTTTTGGAGTTTCTACAACTTTTGGTTTTGTTTCTATAGCAACTTGCTCAACTTCTTTTTTATTTTGTTCTGGAAAAATTTCTGCAAGTTTTTTGTTTCCTTCTTTTAAAACTTTAAGATTAATCTGGACAATTGCTGGAGAAATAATTTTTCCCCTTACAGTTTTTCTCAATCTTAATCCTTTTGGCTTTTTGTTTGATAATTTCTTTTTTCCTTCTTTTCTTGGTCTTTTTTTCATGGCTTTTCCATAAGTTAACAGAACTTTTTTTAATCCAATTCCATCTACATTTTCCATAGAAGTAAATCCTGCATTATCACTTGTTCCTGTGATTTCAAATTCATAATCAACTAAATCTGGAGAAATATCTTTTCCTTGTATTTTGTCATGCAAAGATTTTTCTAAAAGAGCTTCAGCTTCTGTTTCTAAATGAAAAGTTTTTCCGCTTTTTTCTGATATATTTATTTTAAACATGTTAATTTATTGAGAAATTGGTTTTTAAGGGTTTTGATTTAAAATCCTTTAATTTCTGCAATTTCCTGTAAGATTTTCATTTCATTTTGGCTTAACAAATCTTTGTTTTTCTTAAAAGTTTTAAATTGAGATTCTGAAATATTAGAATAAAGAAATTCTTTATTTTTTAATTGTCTTTCAAAATTAATTCCTGGAATTGATATTGCTACTTCCATATTTTCTGTCGCTTCTCCAACAGATTTGTTTTCAGATTGAATCTTTTTGATTCTCCCAATTTTTTCGTCTTCTTTATTTATTAAATTTAATCCTGAAATTAATTTTCCTGCTTCTACTTTGACTCCAAAAATAGCTGGCTTTGTGTTTCTAAAAACATATTGGGGAAGAATTTTTAACTTACATATTGTTGTCATTCCCATAAGTCTTTTCTTTTCTATTTCTTTTCTTTTCTCTATTCTGAATTCAACTAGATCTTCAATTAATTTATAGATAACATCATTTGTCAGAATTTTGATGTTTGATTGTATTTGTTTTGCATCTTCATCTACAGAAACGTTAAATCCAACAATTACAGCGTCTAGTTCATTTATTTCAAGGTTTGCTTTTGCTGATATTATGTCTGTTTTATTTATTTTTCCTATTCCTGCTTTTACAACTGGTATTTTGTTTTGTCTTAATAATACCAAAAGTGCTTCTAAACTTCCTAAGGAATCTGCTTTGATAATAATTCCTTGTTTTTCTGTTTTGATGTTTTCAGAGATTTCTTTTTTGAATTCTTTTTTTATTTTTTCTTTGTTTCCTTTGTAAATAATAAAAGGCATACCAGGGAGAATTTCATCTTTTGCGATAAGTTGTAATCTTAATCCTGTTGAAGCCTGAACTTTTTCTTTAGGTTTAAATTTTAAAGACAAAGGTTGGATTTCTTCAAGAATTCTTATTTTTGTTATTATTGGTGTGTCAAAACTTGCAATTGCTATCTCATCTGTTTTTGAAAGTTCACCACCATATAAAATTGCTTCTGCATAATTTATTGATTTTTCTTTTTTTACTTCAAGAATTACTCCTTTAGCTTCTTTACCTAAAACAAGTTTATCTTTTAAATATTTTTGACTTACTCCGCAGAGCATCATAATTAATTCCTGTATTCCTTCTTTTGTTTTTGCAGAACATGGAATTAAAGCTATTTTTTTAGTAAAATCTTTTATATTGTAAAATAAATCTGAATCAAATCCATAGCTGTTTAAAGAACCTATAAATGTCATATATCTTTCATCAAATATTTGTTTTACATTTGATGGCTGTAATTCAATGCTTTTTTGCAAATCATCATCCAACTTTCTCCAACTAGAAATATTATCTATTTTATTTAATGCTATTAAAAAAGGAGTTTTATTTAATTTTAAAATTTGAATTACTTCTGCTGTTTGAGGTTTTATTCCTTCATTTATATCTATAACAAGAATTGCTAAATCTGCTAAACTTCCTCCTCTTTTTCTTAAATTAGTGAAAGCTGCATGTCCGGGGGTATCAATAAATAGAAATCCTGGAATATTTAATTTTATTCCTGATTTATCTATTAAAGGACAAATTTTTTTTAATTGGTTTATTGGATATAATGTGAAAGAAATTTTTTGTGTGATTTGTCCTGCTTCTTTTTCTTGAATACAGCTATCTCTAAGGCAATCTAATATTGAAGTTTTTCCATGGTCAACATGTCCGCAGACTGTTACTATTGGTTGTCTAATTTTCATAAAAATAAGAAACAGAATTGGATTAAAAGGTTTTTGATTTAAAAAAAGATTTTTGTAAGAAAAAACATCAAGGAAAAGGCGTCCGAAGTCGGCAAAACTAAATCCGAAGACCAAGCTTTAACCAATTCTCCCGCCTTATCCTGAATAAAATAAGATAATTTTATTATATTTAAGGTTTTCTTACCACCCAAAAATTATAAAAAAGATATGTGATTTAGGCAATTATGAAAGAAAAATTAATTGAAGAAATTCAGGAAAAGTACGACTTAGAATTAGATGCGATTATTAAGAAGATTAAAAGTTCTAAAGCTAAACTTGTTTTATTGCAATTTCCCGACGGATTGAAGCCATATGCAACTATTATTGTAGATTATCTCGAGGAGAAAACTAGTTCAGAATTTTTAATCTGGTTAGGTAGTTGTTATGGAGCTTGTGACACTCCTATTTTACCAAAAGATATTAAGAAAAAAATTGATTTGGTTATTCAGTTTGGACATAATGAGATGATGCCGAGTTATTAATAATCTTTCATAGCATCAACTGCATCGAGGACCATTCTATTTAATTCTTCTATTTTTGTTTTATCATATATTCCTATAATTCCTTTATGTTCTTTTGAATTAAGATCTATAATTATTGGTCCCTTACAACTGTATATTGTAACATCACTTCTTATCCCAAAAGGTATGTTCTTTATTTTTTTCCATGACCAGGTCTTTTTTTCTAAATTAACTTTTAATTTTTTAACTTCATTTACATTAAGAAGTTCAACATGGTAATTATTTGGAGAATATTGCAGAACTATTAAATCACTTACCTCCATGGAGCTTTTACTTTAAGAGAATTTAAAAGAATTTATATAGTGAATTATAACCAACCCATTAACAAAGCAAATCCTACGGCGAACATTAAAATTCCTGCAATTAAATGCAGTTTTCTAATGTTTCTTTCTTTCCATCCTGAAACATCTTGAATTCTTGTAAGGCCAAAATAAATTATTAATGTTATTGCAAGCATTGGCAAAATAAATAAAATATTATAATATGCTAACCAAGGAAGTGCACCTAATGTTCCTAATTCAGATAATAATCCTGAGGCAATTATATAAGGACCGATTGTGCATGGCAATAAAAATAAAGTTACTAAAAATCCAATTATAAATGCTCCTGATGGAGAAGTTATTTTATCAATAATTTTTTTTACTTTTGGTCTCATGAATATTGGCATCTCTGTTGCAATTCCTCCTTTTTTATACATAAAAAAATCTTTTATATTCAATGCTCCAATAATCATAGCGAGAATTCCCAAGCCATTATAAATATAAATTGAATTTTCTCTTAATAATTCTGCAAATCCTTTGAAAATCTGGATGATTACTACACCATAAAATAAATATCCAAGGTAAATAGCTGAGACAAATGCTATTCCTCCGAAAAGAACTTTTTTTCTTTTGTCTGGATTTTGAATTAAAATTGTTACAAGAACCATAGTTAAAACTGCAATGGCGCAAGGATTAACAGAATCTGCTAATGCCAACATTGTTATTCTCCAGAAATTTATATCGCCTATCATTTTAATCACAACCTGTTAACTCTTTTAATTCTTCAATTGATTGAACTCCAATATATTTTTCTCTATTTATAATCCATGTTGGTGTATATTGAATATCTGAACATTTATCTTTTTCATACCAGCAATCAATTATATTTAAATCTTGAGCGTGTTCTCCAAACATTTCTTCCTGAATTTTACAAGCATGACATCCAAGTTGAACATATAATTCTGCATTTTGTCCTATACATTCTGTGGTGCTTTGAGATGCTCCATTCCCACGATTTATTATTATAATTGAAATTATTATTACTCCCAAAATTATTGCTATTGTTATCCAACTTCTCTTTTTCATTTTTTTAAATGTTAAATATAAGTTTTAAAGGTTTTGTTCAATTAACAGGGATATTATACTCAAAATATTTATCGTAAGGAATATTCCATGAGCAAGTTTCTTTAATAGTTGCTTTTTCCATTATTTTTCTAAATAATCTCATAGAATTTCCATGAGAAGATAT
>CAZEZA010000034.1:0-2559 GCA_964516415.1 Candidatus Woesearchaeota archaeon
TAATGATTTTTTAAAGAAAGTTTTTTTATATAATAAATATAAAATAAAACATGTGATAAATGTTACAGATGTTGGACATTTGACTTCTGATGCAGATGAAGGAGAAGATAAAATTGAAAGAGCTGCAAAGAGAGAGGGCAAAAAAGCTTCTGAAATTACAAATTATTATTTTAAAATTTTCAGAGATGATTTAAAGAAATTAAATATAATTGAACCAAATGTCTGGCCAAAGGCAACAGAGCATATCAAAGAAATGATTGAGCTTGTAAAAAATCTTGAGAAAAAAGGTTATACATATAAAACAAAAGATGGAATTTATTTTGATACAAGCAAATTAAAAGATTATGGCAAATTGGCAAGATTAGATTTTAAAAAATTAAAGGCAGGGAAGAGAATTGGATTGGGAGAGAAAAAAAATAAAACAGATTTTGCTTTATGGAAATTCTCTGAAGTTTCTGGAAAGAGACAGCAAGAGTGGAAATCTCCGTGGGGGATAGGTTTTCCTGGTTGGCATATAGAGTGTTCAGTTATGTCATCTAAATATTTAGGAAAACAATTTGATATTCATACAGGAGGACAAGAACATATTGCTGTTCACCATACAAATGAAATTGCTCAAAGCGAGACTGCTTTTGGAAAAAAACCTTGGGTTAAATATTGGGTTCATTTTGGTTGGCTTTTGTTTAAAGGAGAGAAAGTTAGCAAGAGTAAAGGAGGTCTTTTCACTCTTTCCGAACTTGAAGAAAAAAAATTTAATCCTTTATCTTTTAGATATATGTGTTTAACAACTTATTATAGAAAACCTTTAAATTTTTCTCTGGAAGTTTTGAAAGCATCACAGAATTCTTATAAAAGATTAAAAAATATAATTTCTGAAATTAAAAAGAGTAAACAAAAAAAGAATAAAAAAAATATTGAAATTGCAAAAAAACAGTTCTTGGAAATTATTAATGATGATTTGAATTCATCAAAGGCTATTTCATTTTTATGGGAAATTTTAAGAGACAATAAATTAAATGATGCTGAAAAGTATGAATTGGCATTGGACTTTGACAAAGTTTTTGGTTTGGAATTAGATAAAGAAGAGAAAATTAAAATTCCTGAAAAAATTAAAAAACTTGTGAAAGAAAGAGAGGATGCACGGGAGAAAAAAAATTGGAAAAAGGCTGATGAATTAAGGGAGAAAATTAATAAACTTGGTTTTGATATTAATGATACAAAAGAAGGAGTTGAGGTAAGGAAAAATGAAAAAAGAAAATCCTGATTGTTCTTGTTCTGAAACTTCGTGTCCAAGACATGGAAAATGTTCAGAATGTCAAGATTATCATCATAAAAGAGGAGAGAAAAGTTTTTGTGGAAAGTGATTATTTAATTTCTTTAATAAAATCTCTAACATAATTCATATCTGAGTCATTTGTGATCACAACGTCGAAATTCTTTTTGTATTCTTCTAAGTTCTCTTCAATTTCAGAGTTAAGAAATCCTATTTTCAATAAATTATTATAATCAAAGCCAGTTATCATTCCTAAATCTCCTAAAGAATCGCCGAGCAGTAAAACATTTTTTCTGTCTTTTATTTTCTCATAAACATCTGGGATTTTTCTAAGAATTGTTTCGTCTTTATTCATAATATGGATTATTGGTTTTTTGATATCAGTTGCATTTCCTTGTTTGTCCCAAATGTATTGGTTTGATATTATGTGTATGTTTTTGTAATTTTTATTGTGTCTTTCTAATATTAAAGATATTGGCTCTACTCCTAATCCTGAAGAAGATAAAATAATTAAAGGAATGTTGTTTTCATTAAGATAGTCAAAGAACTCTAAAGCACCTTGTCTGAAATGGACTTTGTCTTCTGCGATTATTTTTTCTATGTGGCTTTTCTTGAGCCCTGATTTGATTAAGAGCCCGCAGTGTTCTTCCCACCAAGATTGCATTGCCTTTTTCTTTTCCTCGAGAGGGATTTTAGAATCTATTTCAATTGGATGATATTTACCAAAGAGCTCGTAAGCTTTTTTTGCATATTCTTTAGAGATATAATCTCCTTTTCTAAGAAGAGAAATTATTGAAGGTGTTTTTTCTCCATTCACAAAAGCGTTTGTCAAAGTCCTGTCAAAATCTGTTAAGACATGAAAATTATTTTTACCTTGAGAGATTATTTTTTGTTTAATTGATTTTAGTTCCTCTGAATTTGAAATGATTAGATTTTTCATGGTTGTTTTAAAAAATTATTATATAAAAAGATATGTATAAGAAGTTTTAAATATGTTGAAAGATTTTAGAGTGTAAGATGGTGAAAGAAAAATATGATTTTATAAATTTAAAATATAAGCCGAAAAATGATTTGATTTGCTTATTTAGAATTGCTCCCAACAGGATTTCTATGGGAAAGGCAGCGAATACAGTTGCTCTTGAATCAAGTGTCGGCACATGGACAAAGGTTAAAGAAAAAGATTATGTTGAAAGATTAAGAGCGAAAGTTTTTTCCATTAAAAAAAATGGGAGAATTAAAATTGCTTATCCGGAAGAACTTTTTGAAAAAGATAATGTTCCAAATAT
>CAZEZA010000034.1:2659-5474 GCA_964516415.1 Candidatus Woesearchaeota archaeon
GATAAAGCAGAGAAGGAAACCGGGGAGAAAAAAGCATATCTTGTGAATGTAACTGCTGAAACAAAAGAAATGATTAAAAGAGCACAACTTGCAGAAAAGATGGGGAGTAAGTATATTATGGTTGATATTTTAACTGCTGGATGGGCGGCTGTACAAACTTTAAGAGAGGCAAATTTTAAAACAGCAATTCATGCACACAGGGCAATGCATGCTGCTTTTGACAGAAATCCAGAACATGGTATGAGTATGATGGTTATTGCTGATTTTGCAAGATTAATTGGAGTTGACACTTTGCATATTGGGACTGGAATCGGAAAGCTTGAAGGGAAGATTAAAGATATTGAAGAATTGCAGGAAGAAATTGAAAAGAAAAATGTCAAAGAAACTCAAAAAAGATTAGCGCAGAGATGGGAAAAAATTAAACCTGTATTGGGTGTTTCTTCAGGAGGACTTCACCCAGGGCATGTTCCATTTTTAATTAAACATCTTGGGAAAGACTTGGTTGTGCAGGCAGGAGGAGGAATTCACGGACATCCTTTTGGAACAGAAGCAGGAGCAAGGGCAATGAGGCAAGCAGTTGATGCAACTTTAAAAAAAATTTCTTTAGAAAAATATGCAAGAACACATGTAGAGTTAGAAGAAGCGCTGAAGTTATGGGGAAAATGAAAAAAAATTATTTATTTGAAGTGATAGCAAAGAAAGAAATTGATACTAGGAAAAATATCATACCTGAAGGAAGTCTTATTTATGTTAAAGAAGAATTAAAAAGATATTACAAAGGCACATGGAGTTCTATGTTTGGAACATATAATGTAAAAGTTCCAAAAGACAAATGTATAAAGCTAGATAATTTATAGATTAAGAAAAAAAAATGAAAAAAAGGGTGTACAGAAAATCTGTTTTTATTGTAACTTATTCGAAATCAAAAAATAAAATATCTTACTTGATTTTAAAAAGAAAACTTCATTGGAAAGGTTGGGAATTTCCAAAAGGAGGAATTAAATCTTTTGAAACAAAAAAAAGAGCAATAAAAAGAGAGATAAAAGAAGAAACAGGATTAAATTCATTAAAAATAAAAAAATTTAATGTTTCTGGAAAATTCAAATATCATAAAAAATTTAAAGATAGACCTAGATTTATAGGACAGAGTTTTTCTTTATATGCTTGTGAAATTCCAAAAAAGAAAATAAAATTTGACAAATTAGAACATTCAGATTATAAATGGATGAATTTTAAAGAAGCTATGAAAAAATTAAAATGGACTAATCAAAGAAAAAGTTTAAAGAGAGTTAATGATTATTTATTAAAATGAAAGTTAGAAAATTTACAACATTATCTGGAGCAATAATTTTATTGGGAAGAAATGCAGAAAATAATGACAAACTTATGAAAGAGTTTGAAGGAAAAGAAAATGTAATAATTCATACTGTTGCTTCTGGGAGTCCTTTTTGTGTTATAGAAAAATTAAATCCAAATTCAAAAGAAATAAAAGAAGCAGGAACAATTTGTGCTTCAAAAAGTCAAGATTGGAGAGACAACAAAGGAAATGTCAAAGTGAATATCTTTACTGGAAAAGATGTTAATAAAATAAAAGGTATGAAAGTAGGAACCTGGAAAGTTAAAAATTCTAAAACTAAAATAATCAAGAAAGAAGATATAGAAAAATGCCAAAAATAGGATATACACAATTAGGAAAACAAGGAATAACAGAAAATTTTATTTCCACATTAGAAAATAATTTTAAAAATAAGGAGAATGTTAGGATTTCTGTTTTGAAAAGTGCAGGGCATGACAAAAAGAAAGTTAAAGAATATTCTGAAGAAATTTTAGAAAAACTTGGAAAAAATTATACTTCAAGAGTAATTGGATTTAAGATTATTTTGAAAAAATGGCGGAAGGAGATTAGATAATGTTATTCTATTACAATAATTAATATAAATAGTTCTTGTATTTAAAAAATATGAAACCATATCAAGAATGGCCTATTGTCTATGAAGATAAAGAATTGGATGTAAGAAGAAATCCAGAAGATCCAAGTGAATATGGATTAAACAAAAAAAATACTGAAGATTATTTATTGCTTCCAAGAGGAACTTTAGAAGAAATTGCTTGTGGGAATAGAGAACATGGGAAGGAAATTATTATTAGGTTAATGCCTTATTATTTGCAGGGAAGATTCTTTGAAGGGACTCAATTAAATTTTGATTCATTGAATTGTGCTATAACAAAATCTTATCTTAAAGAGGAAGAAGAGTTTCAGAGATACTTAGATTCTCAAACCAAATAATTTATAAATCAATTTTATTCTTAATATTTAGGTAAATAGCTAAAGCTATTCTAATTCCGAAAGGAATGCCTACAATTAAAATGACTGAAAAAAATAATCCAGTATATGAATTAAATGCCCAAGAATATAATACAAAATTAGCTGAGGCTTTAAAAAAAGTTCCTGAATTTGAACAACCAGAATGGTCTGAATTTGTTAAATCAGGACCAGCAAAAGAGAGGCCAATAGATGACCCTGATTTTTGGTATAAAAGAGCTGCAAGTATTTTAAGACAGATTTATAAAAATAAAACTGTGGGAGTTAAGAGACTTAGAAGCAAATATGGAAGTAAAAAAAATAGAGGCTATCAACCAGAAATTTTTAAGAGAGCAGGGGGGAAGATAATAAGAACAATTCTTCAGCAATCTGATAAAGCAGGTTTTAGTGAAATTATTAAAGAGAATAAATCAGGAAGACAATTAACTAAAAAAGGAAAAGAATTTTTGGAGGGAATAAAATGAAAGAAAAAGAATATTATGGAGCAAGGAT
>CAZEZA010000035.1:0-5318 GCA_964516415.1 Candidatus Woesearchaeota archaeon
GATAAATTCTTCTAGTCCAATAATTATTTATTATCTTACTTGAAATATAATTATTCAATCCTTGTAACGAAAAACCCATATTTGAATTTTCTTTAATCATCCAATCATTTAAACCAATATAATCATCTACTGCTTCAATAGTATCAAAGAGTCCTTTTACATCTCTTAACTCTTCATGACTTTGTCTATAAAGAATATAAGCTTTTGCCACTTTTGCATGCCCTTCTTCAATCAAAATTTTTTCAACTAAATCTTGCACATCTTCAACTTCAGGAATTCTATTCTCTCCATATTTTTTTTCAAGTTGTTTTACAAGTAATTCAGAAAGATGTTCTGCTCTGTTTTTGTCTGTTCCTCCAACAGCTTTTACAGCTTTCCAAATAGCTTCTATAATTTTTTCTTGTTGGAATGGAACAACACTTCCATCTCTTTTACGAATTTTATTAATCATATTTTCTCCTAAAAATTTGGAACTGGAAATCTCTTGATTTACTCTTACGAATTTTGTTTATCATTTATAATCCCTTCAATTCCTTTTTAAAATCTTTAACATCCTGAAAATCTCTATAGACAGACGCAAACCGAATATAAGCAACATTATCTAATTTTTTTATTTTTTTCATAATAATTTCCCCTACAACTGAACTTTTAATTTCTTTTTTTCCTTTTCTCCTTAATTGTTCCTCGATTTCATCGATCAATCTGTCAATTTTTTCTTTTGAAATAGGGCGCTTTTCAAACGCTTTTTTTATCCCCTTTTCTAGTTTTTCTCTATAAAATTGTTCTCTGTTTTTATCCTTTTTGATGATGTAAAGTATATTTTCTCCTATTTTTTCATAAGTGGTAAATCTTTTTTTGCATTTCAAACATTCTCTTCTCCTTCTTATTCCTTTAGGAGAATTCCTTTTATCAGTTACTTTTGATTTTGTATTTGAACAATATGGGCAATCCATCTTATTTAGGTATACAACATATAGTAGTTAATGAAACCTCTTATTACCATAGATTGTATAAAGTTAGATTATTAGAAATAAGTTCTATTTAAACTTTCCTGACTACCTAAGAGTAGTTTTAGAAGTTTTTCCAAAAGAAATCTTTTTAAACTATATTAATTTAAAATAAATATAAAAGATGGTTGATTATTTAACAACAATTACAGAACAATTTGGAATCTCTTTGGGATTATTGATAATGATTGTTATTTGGTCTATGATATGGAAGTTTCTCGCTTTGTGGAAATCAGCAAGAAAAGGTTCAGTAGTATGGTTTATAGTTCTGGCTTTAATTAATACTGTTGGAATCCTTGAGATTCTTTATATTTTTGTTTTTTCAAAAATGAAATGTTGCGAACTTAAAATAAAAAAGAAAAGTTCTAAAAAAATTTCTACAAAGAAAATTAAAAAGAAAACTACGAAGAGAAAAAAGAAATAATATTTTTATTACACAAATTCTTTTAAATATTAGATTAATCCTAGGTTTATGAAAAAAGATGATTTTCTTTATGATGAATTCTTAATTTGCACTGTTCGTGAAGCAGATGAAGAAGATAAAAAATTTCTTGAAGATTATATATCCACACAAGAATCTAATGGAAAAAATATATATTATCCTGCAAGAGATACTCTTCAAATTGATATTACAGGAGGTTATTATATTTGTTCTGATAATTGTGAAGCTATTCAAAAATCAAAAGAAATTGCAATTTATTGGACTCAAAAGAGTCAAGGAACAAAATTTGATTTAGGAGAAGCATTTTTACTTCATAAAAACGAAGATAAGAAAATAAAATTAATAAATAGAAAAAAAGTTGAGGAAATTGTTAAGGAACAAAAAAAGAAAGGAATTGAAAAAAGTTTTGAGATGGTTGTTTTGAGATTGGATAATTTAGCCAAGGAATAATCTTTACATCCCAAACTTTTTAAAAATCTCAATTATGGTTCTTAATTCTGGGCTCATCTTATTTAAATAGATACTATCTTCTCCGAAAATTTTTTTGAAAAGTTCATTGTAATATTCATAAGTGCCTTCTTTATTTTTTGGAGAAGCTTGATAATTTTTAAAAGGTCTTTTATCTGATTTTCTGGATAAAATTTCAAATGCTTCAGAAACAGCAATGAATTCTATATGGGATTTCTTCTTATCTTGATTTCTATCTGGATGCCAGTAAAGTGCATATTTTCTATAGGCCTTTTTTATTTTATTATAATCCGCCCCTTTCTCAACCCCCAATCTTAAATACATATTCTGGGTTTCTGAAGGATTCATTTTAATTTTTTACTGTTTAATTTCATTAAACTACACATCTTGCAAATATTTTTTCTCGACGGCTCACCACAAATTTCACAATAATTTAATTTTTCCACTGATTTTAATCTTTGAATTTTTTCAGATAATTTATCAAAATTTTTCATAATATTTTCTTTTTGTTTTATTGTTAAAGTATTTAAAAATTCTCTTACTTGTATTCTATAAGAATCTAAAGCACATGGACATTTTTCATAGATAACAGGAAATTTCATTTTCTTGGAATAATTTTTAATATCTTCCTCAGCAATATAAAAAAGAGGTTTTATTCTAGGAATAAATTTTTTATCTTCAATATTTTTTGTTATTGCTCCAGAATTTGCACTTAATTCTGGACTTCCTTTAAAAATATTCATTAAAAAAGTTTGAGCCTCATCATCTAAATTATGTCCTGTCGCAATCTTATCAACTTTTAATTTTCTTGCTTCTTTATTCATAATCCATTTTTTTATAACTCCACAAATTGCGCAATTTTTCAAACTTTTTCTTGATTGAATAGAACTTCTAATATGACACATAGAACTTCCCATTTCCTTTTTCATATCATAAAGATAAAGTTTTATATCCAAATGTTCGCAAAGTTTTTTCACTGCTTCCAAACATTTCTTACTATAATTTCCTATCCCCAAATCAATATGAAAACCTTCAATGTTATACCCTAATTTTTTAAGAAGATATGCTGTTACAGTTGAATCTTTTCCTCCCGACAAAGCCACAAGAATCTTTTCATTTTTAGAAAGTTTAATTTTGTTAAGAGTTTGTTTTACTTTTGTTTCTATTTTCATATTAAAAGAATAAAAAAAGAGATTTTAAATTTAATCTAATTCCCAAACTATTGTGTATTCATTACTTATCTCTTTTGTATAATCAGTTAAATCATTTGCAGTTTGAGTTATATCTAATTCATCCATAAATACTGACATTATCTCAGTTAGTTTGAATTTGAATGATTCAGGAGCACCGCTTCCGTGAACCACAGTTGGAAACATGTATTTTATAACTAAAAAATCTAAAATAGCTGATTGTTGATATGAATCATATTTTGATGCATTTGTATCAATACGTGCAGATATAGAACCTTTTATTGGATTAAAAGCATCCTGTCCTTCTTTGGAGCTAACAAGTTGTAACCATCTTTCCAAATTTTTAGGATGATTTATATTTTTTAAACGCTGAAAAGTATCTATGCAAAGTCCATACATATTTTTAGTTCCTGGAACTGGGAAAGACCCGTAATCTTTGTTGTATTCCATTCCCGCGTCTTTAAAATCTCCGTTAGCCCAATCACCCATAATATTGAACGCCCCCTCTCCTGAAATTATCCTTGCTATTGCATTATTCCACCAGTCAAAATCACCATAATCCGGATTTGTATATGTCAAATATTTTTTTAAAATTTCTAATGATTTTAATAGTCGTGGATCCTTTGGTGATGTAACTTTTCCATTAACCCAATCCTCATAAAAGCTAATTCCTTGACTTGCTATAATTGATTCAAAAGTATGTGCTGCTGTCCATCCAGAACTAATTTGTATTGGATATTTTACCCCCGCCGCTTCTAATTTATCACATGCATTAAAAAATGCTTCCCAATTATTTAATTCATCAGGATTGATATCATTTTTTTCTAAAATTTGTTTATTATACCATACTAAATTAACTCGATGAATATTAATTGGTACTTCATAATAATGCCCTTCAAATTTACACATTGACTGCACCACCTTAGGTATTACTTTTTCTAAATTATTTAATTTCCAAATATCATCTACAGGTTGCAAAAGCCCTCCGTCAAAATAAGGTTTTGCTTCATACGTTGAATGCATTTGAAAAGTATCTGGGGCTTCTTTAGCAAGAATTAATGTTTTAATCACTTCTCTAAGTTTATACCCAGGTCCTCCTGTAATTAATATGGGTTCAACTATCTCATCAGGATATTTTTCATTAAAAAGATTAGTTAATTCATTTAGTGCTTTTGCCTCTCCTGCTGATGACCACCAATGGTAAATTACGAGCAGATTTGCTTCTTCTTTTGAAGAAAAGAAAAGATAGATTCCTGATCCAATTAAAATTGTGATTATAATTCCAATTGCTATTCCTCTGATTAGAAACTGTTTAGAATTAATCTGTTTCTTTTTCATATAATCCTCTCTTTTACTAATTTTCTATAATCTTTAGAATATATAAATTATTTCTTTTTATAATCCTCAATCGCTTTTTTCAAAGCCTCTATTCCTAAAACAGAACAATGAACTTTTATCTGAGGCATCCCTTTTAATTTTTCAACTATATCGTCTTTTTTTATTTTCTCGGCTTCTTCAATTGTTTTTCCTTTTGCCAATTCACACACAACATCAGAACTCGCAATCGCAGCAGCACAACCAAATGTTTTAAATCCAATATCTTCTATTTTATTATTCTTTACTTTAATTTCCAAATGCATTATATCTCCACACGCAACATTACCCACTTCTCCAACTCCATTAGAATTTTCAACATTCTTTACAAATTTTGGATTCTTAAAATGTTTCATAAGTTCCTTTGAATATTTTATTGTCATTTTTTATTTAACCTCTTAATCAACTCATCAATTTCTTTCTTATCCATTCCATGTGCTAAACAACCCTGTTGAATTGTTTCTTGCATTGCCATAGGACAACCAATACAACTTAGTCCAGATTCAAATAAAATCTCTGCTACTTTCTCATTCCCTATTAAATCTTTTAGTTTTGTTTTTGGGGTTATCTTTTTCATCTCAATGGACTTATCCTCCTTAATTTTTCAACAACTTTTGAAAGTTTTTCTAAAACATAATCTATTTCTTCTTCTGTTGTATATTTACTTAAACTAATTCTTAAAGAACTATTTATTTGAACAGAAGAAAGCCCAATTGCCTTTAGAACATGACTTTGTTCTAATGAATGAGATGCACATGCTGAACCTGTTGAAGTGTAAATTCCAAAATTCTCCAGATAACCTCCAATTGCTTCTCCCTCTATATTATTAAATGAAAT
>CAZEZA010000036.1:0-3359 GCA_964516415.1 Candidatus Woesearchaeota archaeon
AAAACACAAAAACAGGCTTTGGGTTTATATTCTGCTAATTATTTATGCAGACTTGATACTGATGTTAGTATTCTGCAATATCCTCAAAAACCAATTGTAAGAAGTTTTATTTATGATACTCTAGATATTTATCCTGCTGGACAAAATTTAATGGTTGCAATAATGACTTATGATGGGTATAATATGGAAGATGCTTTAGTGTTTAATAAAGGAAGTTTAGATAGGGGAGTTGGAAGAAGTTTTTATTTTAGACCTTATTCTGCGGTAGAAATGAATTATGCTGGGGGATTAAAAGATGAAATTGTTATTCCTGATAAAGATGTTTCTGGATACAAGATGGAAACAAGTTATAGATTTTTAGAAAATGATGGTATTGTTTTTCCTGAAGCAGATATTAATGAGGGAGAAGTTTTAATTGGGAAAACATCTCCCCCTAAATTCTTGTCAGAGGCAAGAGAAATTTCAGTGAGGACAAAAAAAGAATCAAGTGTAACTTTGAGACAAGAAGAAAGAGGAATTGTTGATGCAGTTTTTGTAACAGAAGATAACGAGGGGAATAAAGTTGTTCAAGTTAAAACAAGAGACCAGAGAATTCCAGAGTTAGGAGATAAATTTGCTACTTCTCATGGTCAAAAAGGAGTTGTTGGTATGATAGCCCCTGAAGAAGATATTCCTTTTACTTCAAGAGGAGTTAGACCAGATGTGATGTTTAATCCACATGGATTACCAAGCAGAATGACTGTTGGATATTTGCTTGAATTATTGGCTGGAAAAGTTGGATGTTTAAAAGGAGAAGTAATTGATGGAACTTCTTTTTCTGGAGTAAGTAAAAAAGAGTTGGAAACTCAATTGCAAGATTTAGGATTTAGATATGATGGAAAAGAAACAATGTACAATGGAATTACTGGAAAAAGAATGACTGCAAAAATATTTATTGGGAATTTATACTATTTGAAATTGAAATATATGGTTAAGAATAAGTTGCATGGAAGGGCGTCTGGAAAAGTTGCGCTATTGACAAGACAACCTATTGAAGGTAGATCGAGAGGAGGAGCATTGAGATTAGGAGAAATGGAACAACAAGCATTAGTTGCTCATGGGGCTTCATTATTATTAAAAGAAAGATATGATTCTGATAAAGTTGTGTTACCTATTTGCATGAAATGTGGAAGTATTGGAATAGACGACAATATAAGAAATAAAGTTATATGTCCTGTATGCAATAGCGAAGAAATTGAGTCTATTGAAATTTCATATGCTTTCAAATTATTATTAGAAGAATTGCAAGCATTGCACATTCATACAAGTTTTAAATTAAAGAATAAATACGAATAACCAAAGGTCATAAATAAAATGAAAATAATAAGAAAAAAAGTTGAAGAAGTGAAATTTTCTTTGCTTAGTCCCGAGCAAATTAAAAGAATTTCAGTAGCAAAAATAGTAACTCCTGAATTATATAATATTGATGGATATCCTGTTGATGGGGGTTTAATGGATTTGAGATTAGGAGCAATAGACCCGGGAGTAAGATGTAGAACATGTGGTGGACGGCTTAAAGAATGTTTGGGACATCCAGGGAGTATTGATTTGGCAAGACCAATAATGCATTTAAAATATATTCCTTTAGTTGAATTAGTATTAAGATGTTTTTGTGAAGAATGTGGAAAATTAATGCTTACTGATAAAGATTTAGAAAAATATTCTCCAAGTCAAAGAGCAAAAAAAGCAAAGAATGCAAAAAAATGTCCTCATTGTGGTGTGGCTCATGAAAGAATTAAATTAGATAAGCCAACAAGTTTTTATATAGGGAAAAAAAGATTATTTCCAATAGAGATTAGAGAAAAATTAGTAAAAATTTCAAATGAAGAATTAAAAAAGATTGGAATAAATGGTTTAAATTGCAGACCAGAATGGGCTATTTTAACATCTCTTTTAGTTCCTTCTGTAATTATAAGGCCAAGTATTATTCTGGAATCAGGAGAAAGAAGTGAAGATGATTTAACACACAAACTTTCTGATATTATAAGAGCTAATCAAAGACTTTGGGAAAACCTGAATGCCGGAGCTCCTGAAGTTATTATTGAAGATTTATGGGATTTGCTACAATTTCATATTACGACTTTTTTTGATAACACTGTTGCGAGAATTCCTCCTGCAAGACATAGAAGTGGACAACCTTTGAAAACAATCACAGAAAGGATAAAAGGAAAAGAAGGAAGAATTAGAAAAAATCTTGCTGGTAAAAGAGTTAATTATTCTGGAAGAACAGTAATCTCTCCAGACCCTTTTATAGAAATTAATGAAGTTGGTATTCCTTATGAAATTGCTACAGTAGTTACCCTCGCTGAAATGGTTAATGATTTAAATTTAAAAAAATTAAAAAAATTAATAGAAAAAGGTGAAGAGTATCCGGGAGCAAATTATATTATAAGGCCTGATGGAAAAAGAAAGAAAATCACTCCTGAACTTAAAGAAGAAATTATTAGTGAACTTGCTCCAGGATATAAAGTTGAGAGACATTTACAAAATGGAGATATTGTTTTATTTAATAGACATCCAAGTTTACATAAAGGAAGTTTAATGGCTCACTTTGTGAAAATTCTTCCGGGAAGAACATTCAGATTACATCCTGCTGCAGCATATCCATATAATGCAGATTTTGATGGAGATGAAATGAATATTCACTCACCGCAGACAGAGGAAGCAAGGGCAGAAGCAAAAATTCTTCTTGATGTTAAAAGAAATTTAATTTCTCCAAAAAATAATACTAATTTTATAGGGTGTATAGGAGATGCAATTACAGGAAATTATTTATTAGGACTACAAGAATTTTCACAAGATTATGCAAATCAAATACTTTATCAATCAGGAATTGATAGTCAAATTTCAAAAAAAACAATTTTAGGGACAGATATATTTTCTGAGATATTACCTAAAATTAATTTCTCAAATGATTCTATTCAAATAAAAGATGGGAAGATTATAAAGGGAAAATTAGACAAAACTACTTTTGGTAATGAAGATGGAGAATTAATTAAAGAATTAGATAGAGTAGTTGGAAGAGATAAAACTTTTGAAACAATAAAAAAAGCTTTTATGTTGGGAGTAAATCATTTATCTAAAAGGGGGATAACAATTTCTGTTGAAGATTTAGATTTAGATGAAAAAGTAATTAATGCTGGAGAAGAAATTATTAAAAAAGCTGAAAAAAGAACAGAGGAAATTATTGAATCATATGATAAAGGAACTCTTGAGAGAATTCCTGGTAAAACAGAAGAAGAATCAAGAGAGATAAGAATCCTTCATGCTTTAAATGAAGTTAGAACAAAAATAGGAGAAATAGTAAAAAAAGAATTCCC
>CAZEZA010000036.1:3459-5018 GCA_964516415.1 Candidatus Woesearchaeota archaeon
ATAACAATGAAAAAGATGCAAGAATTTTTGCTGAAAAAATAAAAGAAGTTACATTAAAAGAAATAGCTTCAGAAATTAATTTAGATTTTAGTGATAAAAAAATTGAAATAAAAATTGATAAAAAAGGATTGAAACAAACTCATACTTCTGTTAAAAAAGTTGTTGAAAAACTTAATGACATAGGATTTAATGCAAAAGAAAAAACAGATTCAATAACTTTGAATGCTTCTGAATTTAGTTTTAAAGAAATTTATCAACTTAAAGAAAAATTAAAGAAGACAATAATTTCTGGTGTTAAAGATGTGAGTCAGGTTTTGATTGTCAAAAAAGATAAAGATTTTGTGATAATAACTCTTGGGACAAATTTGAAAGATATGCTTGCTTTGAAAGAAGTTAATAAGAACAAATTATTTTCTAATGATTTGCATGAAGTTGCAGGAGTATTTGGAATTGAAGCAGCAAGACAATTAATAATTAATGAAATTTATGAAGTGATTAATACTCAGGGACTGAGCATTGATATGAGGCATCTTCAATTAGTTGCAGATGCTATGACAAACACCGGACAAGTTAAGGGAGTTACAAGAATGGGAATCATTGCACAAAAATCATCAATATTAGCGAGGGCAACTTTTGAAACTCCAGGAAAACAATTTGTAAATGCTACAATAAAAGGGAATGGGGATAAATTAGTAAGCGTTATAGAAAATATAATACTTAATCAACCAGTTCCTATTGGTACTGGATTGCCAGGACTTCAAGTTGAAGTTATAGGACCTTTAACAAAAAAAGAAGAAGAGAAGAAAACAGCAAAGAAAAAAGTTGTTGAGAAAGTTAATAAATAATTTATAAGGAAAATATAATTTCTTAAACACAAACTTTTATAAAACTTCTATCTCTACCAATTTTATAAAAATTCTGAACATGATAAAAACAATTAACATGCAAGATATGAGATATTTAAATCTCTTCGGTAAAATAACAAGAATTAATACAAGATTTTGTTTTAAATATAATGAGACAATAATATTTTGTGTTCCAAGACCTTTAATATTTAAAGCTATTGGAGAAGGCGGGAAAAATATAAGACAAATAAGTGAAATTCTTAAGAAACGAATCAGAATAGTTCAAAGCCCCCAAGGAATTAAAGATGTGAAAAATTTTATTGAAGCTATTGTCAAACCAGTTACATTTAAAGATTTAGAAATTAAAGATAATGAAATAATTCTTACAGCAGGAAGTCAAAGTAAAGCGGCATTAATTGGAAGAAATAAAAGACGATTTTTAGAAATGCAAAAAATCATTAAAGATTATTTTGGAAAAGAGTTTAGGATTGTTTAATTCATAATAAGAAACTTTTAAAAACTATTTTTATCAACAATATTTTATGGGATTAAAAAGTGCAAAAAAATTAATCAAAAACAGAAGAAAATTTAGATGGAAAGATAGAAAATATAAAGTGAAAACTTTAAATCTTTTTGTAAAATCAGACCCTTTAGAAGGGGCTAGCCAAGCAAAAGGAATTGTTCTTTCTAAATTTCAAAAAGAAGCTGCACAGC
>CAZEZA010000037.1:0-4884 GCA_964516415.1 Candidatus Woesearchaeota archaeon
TAGAGAAATAAAATTATTGTTCAAAGCTATTAAAAACCTCCAGAGTCAGGGTGTTTCTATTATTTATATTTCACATCGTCTTCAGGAAATATTTGAGGTAGCTGACCAAGTTACGGTTATACGCGATGGTAAAAATGTGGACTCCCATAATATCAAAGATGTTAACTTGGATGCTCTAATAACAGAAATTGTAGCTAAGTCTATTAAAGAAAAATTTCCCAAAGAAGAGTTTAAGCATGGCAAAGAAATTTTTAGCGTTAAGAATTTATCATTAATCCATCAATTTGAAGATGTTTCTTTCTCAGTTTACGAGAGAGAAATCTTTGGTATAGCAGGAGTAGTTGGGTCAGGAAAATCAACACTAGCTAAAGTTATCTTTGGTCTTTTACAGAAGACCAGTGGGGATATTATTGTAAATAGCAAAAAAGTTAAAATACTCTCAACGCAAGACGCTATCCGTAAAGGTATTGTTCTTATTCCTGAGGACCGCAGAGCTAACGGAATTATTCCTGACATGAGCGTTAAACAAAATATCGTTTTTCCTAATATAGATATTTTTTCTATATTTATTTTAAGAACTACTGTTCCAGAAATTCCATCTTCAATTTCAGGAACTTTTATGTTCAAAACTTTTCTGTATCTAGAATCTAGTTCTACATCAAATGAAGTAGTTTCAACTTCTATATCTTCTTTGTCGCCTTCAATTTCTGCTGTTATTGTAACATCAGAATCACTATGTTCAGCAGTGAAATAAACTTTAACAGTTATAATTTCACCAGTAACAACACTAATATTTTCTAAATTAGCATTAATTCCTTCAACTGTTACAGTGTTTTCTGCAGTAAAAGCCAAATATCCACTAGAGGGAAAAGAAGCACTAACTGTAGCTACCAAGAATAAAGCCATAGCAATTGCAACAAAAGAAACCATAAGGTTTTTTGTATTCATTCTATTTTTTATCATTTTATTTAATTGCAGAAAACTTTGTTTTCTGTAAAAAAAGACACACAATTTTATTTATAAACTTTATGGTGACAACAAAGAAAAGTAATTGTATAGTACTAAATGTAAGTAACAAAGAGTGAATTATGTAACTGAATGTTTTTACTTGTATAAATTCTCAATCAATTAAAATTTATAACAGTTATTAAAAAATCAAAAAAAGAAGAAATGCTTTTTTTGTATTCCTGCTAATTTCTTTAGTACTCTTTTTGAATCATCATAGCCTATTTTGGATAACTCCTGAAAATTTTTATAATTGGGTTCAAAGAAATATTTTGAATCAATTTTTGGAGCCAAGACAGCAAGATTTATCCTTCTTCCATGATATCTTATCTTTTTTACTTCTTTATTTGATACAAAATTAAGATAATCTTCTTTTAGAAGTTTACTCATAAATTTTTTTTCGTTATAAGCCGCACAAAGCCCTACAGAAGGCACTAAAAATTCCCACCATGCTCCAGAGTGTCTTTCTTCTGGGAAAAGGTCTGTAAATGTAACCGCAAAAATATCTTTTATTTTTTTATTTTCTAGAGTACGTTTTATTGGAAGGCTTTCAATCACACCTCCATCAATACAATATTTCCATTTACCATTATGCTTTATTCTTCTGGCAGGATACATGCCAGGAATTGCGGCACTAGTCATACATCCTTCAACAACTTTTAAATCAGGACATGTTTTATAATTGAGATAAATTGGTTCTTTGTTTTTCCAATCTACTGCTGTGAATTCTAATTCTGGTCTCTCTTTGAATGTTACATCTCCCAAAAAATCCTTTAGAAATTTCTCAAGATTCCTTGGATTTACAAAGCCACTATTTGCAATTTGCTGTTTCTGGGCATCTATAATATATCCATTTTCATCAATAGTCCCATTATGTAAATGAAGCATACTAAAAATGTCTATTGGGAAAATTTTTTTCATAAGACTTTCATTTTTCTTAAAATATTCATCAATCAAATTAGATTTTGTTCCCTCAGCCATAATGGCCTGAACAAAAGTGCTACCAGATGTACTCTCCTTAAATGTCTTTGCCCCAAAATCTGCGTCAGTGATTCTTAACTCTTCTTTTGCTCTCATAACGCCTACAAGAGCAAAACATTTACATGCTCCTCCGCTAAAAACTTCTGCAGTATTTTCTGGTTTAAACATGATGATGAGAATAAAATGGGACTATAAAAATATTATCAATCTGAATTGCAATTCTTCATAAAATTTATTAATTTTTGTAAAAAATAAAAAAATAAAAAAGTCTCTAAATATTTAGAGACTTAATAACTGAATATTTGTATCTGTAGTTGCAAAATTTTTTGCTGCAATAACTTTTACTTTTGCTTCTTCTGAAGCCTGGATAGTTGAACTTGTAACAGTCCCATCAATAATTATAATTGACGGTTTTTTGCTTGCTTTTCTCAAAGAATTGTTTAAACTTCTAACTGAAACTTTCTTGATTTCTTCTAAAGAATCATCCAAAAAAATCGCCTTTCCTGTTCCTTCATTCTCGCTTGAAATTTCTTTAAGTTTTGATTTCTCTTCTTCACTTAAATCTTTTTTCTTTACTTCTTTTTCAGGAAATGGCTTTGAATACTTTTTTTTAGAAAAAAATTCCTCAACTAAAACTTTCTTTCTCAAATTCATTAAAATTTCTTTTCCAGTTAATTCTTCAACTTCTTTTCCATCAGGAGCAGTTACAATATATTTTACTTTAGCATTGTCAACAACATTCTGGATAATCAACTTTCCTCCCCTGTCTCCATCAACAAATAAAGTAATCTCTTTAGTATCACTTAATTCTTTGATTTCATCTGGGAGTTTTGTGCCGTTCATAGCGATTACATTATTAACTCCCCTTTTAATCAAATTAAGCACATCTGCTCTTCCTTCTACTACAATTACTTCTCTTCCAGAAAGATCTCCACAAGGAAGTTTGTTTTTTCCATATTCTTGGATATGAGCCATTTTTGCAGAATCTTTAATCTCATCAGAAATCTCTCTTGAATCTGATGAACCCCTAATTTCTTGCATTAATTTTTTAGCTCTTTCAATAATATAGTCTCTCTTGCTTCCCCTGACATCTTCAATTTTTTCAACTTCTATTTGAGCATCACAAGGTCCAATTCTTTCTATTGTTTCAATTGCAGCAGCAATCAAGGTTGTTTCTGATTGGTCTAATGCTGTAGGAATTTTGATAACCCCAGTAGTTCTTTTGTTATCTCTTTCTAACTCAACTTCAATTCTACCGAGTTTTCCTTCTTTTTGCAATTCCCTCATTTCCAAATCAGAACCGAGCAAACCTTCTGTCTGTCCAAATAAAGCTCCGATTACATCAGGTTTTTCCAAGGCACCTTCAGCCATAAAATTTGCATGTATCATATATTTTATCGATACTGGACTTATTTTTGCCATATTTAATTCTCCAAATTTAATTACTTAAAATCTTTTGATTAGTCCGAAACTGAAATTTCGGGCTTATGAGGAAATCTAAGATTTCCACTTTTTATCTAGAAAAATATCTTACTAATTAATTCTTTTGCTACTTCAAATATAAATTAAAACGTAAATTTGATTGTGAATGTGAATATCTTGATAATCTTTATAGATATTTTTCTAACAATTATTTATGTTCTAAAAGGTTTTTAAAGATTGCTATTCAAACTTTATTTCTAGAAATATAATCCCTTCTATGTCTGACTTAAAACCAGTGTTCTTTATACTTGAACTTGATAGGCTATAGTAAGGATGCTTATTTTTAATTTCTTTCCTTAAAATAAATCCAGCTTTGCTAGAATCTTTTGAGGATATTACTGAATTAACAGATAATTCTTCTTGTTTTGTTGAATAATAATCTTCTGATAGTGTATAAATATTATATTCCATAAAAATTTAATACGCTTTTAGTTTAAAAATATAATTGTGGTAAACTAATCTTCCAAACTCTTTTTCAGAATAAAATATTCTTTTAGTTTCCCAAGTTTTTCATATAATCCCAAAAGTTTTCTTTTAATTTCCTCTTTTTCTGCTTCTGGAATATTCATATGCAAAATTTTCTCATAAATTTTCGCAGCATGATTTCTTTTCATCTTTTTCTCATAAATCTCTGCCTGTTTTTTATAAAAGTTTTTAATAATAAAATAAATTTCTGCTTTCTCACTTGCATTTGCATCATTCATTGCTTTTTTCATCGCGTCATCAACACATTCAAAATCTCCTGCTTTAATATATAATTCTGCCTCTTTCATATGATATTTAATTTTCTCTGAAAATGCAATAGAAATCAAAGCAACATTATCAAACATCTTTGCAGCGTCTTTAAACATAAATTTCTTTTCATAAATTTCTTCCAATTTTAAGCAAATAAATTTCTTTATATCAATAGGAAGTTTTTTTTCTAAAATCTCTGTCAAATAAGCTATCTGAACAAAATCCCCTTTTCCTTCTAATTCTTTTTCAATATCAGATTTAGATATCCCCGAATATAACATACATAAAAGAAAGACATAGAACTATTTAAGAATTATTGAGATGTGTTTAATATTTTATCCAAATTTTTTTGCTTAATATATTCATCAAAATGGCAAAGAGTTCTTAAAATACCAACATCTTCTTCAAATAAGTTAATATATTTTTTAATAACTTCTACAACATTCCCACCTTGTCTTACTTCTTCATACATCTTACTAAACTCTTTATTATATTTATCTAACATTTTATTAAATTTGTTTTATTTAAAAGAATTTGAACTTACTTTTTTTTAGTAATTTCAATACAAACACCTGCAGCTCTTGTTGCTCCAGCATCTCTTACTGCAAATCTTGACATATAAGGGTTGTCTTTTTGTGTTTCTAAGCACAAATTTCCCATAGGTTTAATTCTTACTTTAGC
>CAZEZA010000038.1:0-4882 GCA_964516415.1 Candidatus Woesearchaeota archaeon
ATTTTTATTCTCCAACAGATGATGACGCAACAAATATAATTGCAAATGCTCTTGACCCAAGTACTTATAACTATATTATAAAAGATTATGTGTTTCATAATCCTGATGGAGATGTTAAAATAAATGTTATAGTGGGGAATGGCAATCCTAATGAAGATGCTATTATTGATTATATGGGAACCCACAAAGAAGAATTAGATCAGTTTTTTCCTAATATTTGCCCAAAAAGAACTTCACAAGAAGAACTAGAAAGAAAAGTTCTTGAATTTCAAGATAATGGTTATGAAGAATTATAAGATTTTTATGTTTAAAAATTTATAAACTTAAATATTTTTAATATAAGATGGCTAAAGATTTAACAAACAAATTGAAGAAAAGAAAATCAAAGGGAGGATTTAGAAAATGGTTTTTAATAGCAGGTCTTGGATTATCTTTAATTGGATGTCCTTTGCCAGGACCTAATCAAGCTCCTGAAACTAAAATAGAAAGACAATATAAAGACGATGGAACTGTTGAATATACTCTTTCAGGAACAGATTCAGATGGTTCTGTGGATTATATTTCTGCAAATATTAATGGGGGGGGTTATCAAAATTTTCCAAACAATTCAACTGTTTCAGTTCCAATAATTGAATATAATAACACAATAGAAGCAATAGCTTATGACAATGAAGGATTAGGGGATGCAACTCCTGAAATAAAAGATTTTTATTCTCCAACAGAAGATGAAGCAACAAATATAATAAGAAATACTCTTGACCCATTTACTTACGAGTATATTGTAAATCATGTTGTATATGAAGGTTTTGAAAGAAATATGTTGGTGGGTCTTTGGGCTGACGATGATGCTGTGATTGATTATATGGGGCAAGACAAAGATTTAATGGATGCCAAGGGGATTTCTAATATTTGCCCACAAAGAACTTCAACTAGTGAAATAGAAAGAAAAGTTCGTGAATTTCAAGACAATGGTTATAAGGAATAATTGGAATAATTATTTTTTTATAATCCCAACATAATATTTATAAAACCAATTTCATTATAATAAACATGAAAAAAGAAGTGATTAGCAAATTATTAATAATATTTTCAATTATTGTTTTAACTGGATTTATTTCTGCCGAGGGTTGCGAAATAAGATTAAGAACAAACTGTCAAACAGCTCCTTGGGATAATATTGTTATGGGTTTATCTTCTTTAACAAATGCTCATGGAGAGTTTCCTGATGTAAGAACTTATAATTATGTTTTATGCTGTGATTTTGGAGCAGGAGATAATTTTTGTACTGGTGCAAATAAAATAATTGGACTTTCTTCTGATACAAATGCTCATGCAGAAATTCCTGATGCTCAAGAACCTAATTATGATATAGATGTTTGTTATGATGGTTTAAATTGTATAAGCACAATAGAAGGTTGTAATGAGGATTATTCTATGGAAGTACTCACAATATCAGATTGGACTAATGCCCACATTGGAGATTATGGAAGATATATTTGTTGCCACCACCTTGAATGTAGAAATGATGAAACTCCTGGAGAAATTAATTTTTGTGGTGATTATTACGAAGAAGAATGTGAATATGACCCTTGCGGGGTAGCTGATATAAGTGTAGAATCAAATAGTCCTAATATAACTTGTGGGGAAGGATATATTTGTGTTTGTGAATTAATGGAGGGTGCATGTGTTCCCACATATGAAGCTGTTCAAGAACCAGGATGTGGCAATAATATTATTGATTCAGAATTAGGAGAAACATGTGATGGAACTGATATGCCCTTTACAGATTGTAGTGGAAATGTAGATGATTGTAGTGCAGGAACTGTATCTTGTTATGCACCAGGACATGAAAATGAGTGTACTTTAGATGCAAGCGAATGTACAGGATGTGTTGAAGGAGGAGAATGTGGGGATGGAATTATACAATCACCAAATAACAATGGGACTTATGAAACTTGTGACACAAATAATTTAAATAGTAAAACATGTGAAGATTTTAGTTTAGTTGGAACTGGGTTGGCATGTTATTCTCCAACACATGCTAATAATTGTACTTTTGATACAACTGCATGTGAACCTGATGAAAGCAATCCTTCAAAAATAGGAAAATGTACTTATAATGAAACCACAGATGATAATTGTGATGATGGATTTTTAACTTATTCTTTTATTGCTACTTGGATATGGGATGAAAGTAATCCAGAACATTATGATCCAAATAATGCTGCTGGAAAATGTGTTGATGATAGTACAACTATTCCTTGTCCTGCACAAATTGAACTTCCATTTTTTGGTTCTTATAGTATAGTTATAATAATTTCTTTAATAGCGTTGGTTTATGTTTTTTTAAAATTTAAAGAAAAAGAGAAATTAAAGAAAAAATCTGGTTCTAAAAGCAAGAAAAAATAAAATTATTTTTCATTAAGAAATATTTATAAGTTCTTTTTCTCTTTATAAAACATGAAAAGAGGACTTGTGTTTTTGTTAATATTTTTTATATTAATTGCGATTGTAAATATTGTTTCTGCAAGTTTTGAAGTGGGAAATTTGTCACATTCAATACAAAAATCTTATGGACCATCTGAATATATTAAAGGTTGGATAAATATTAGTTTGGAAAGTGAATTAGTAGACTCTTTATTTGAAGCAAATGGGTATTCTATAAGTTTAATTAATTTATTGAATGCAAATAATAATTTTGAATTTATTTGTAGTCCTTTAAATTGTAAAACAGATTATTCAGCAAGCAACCCAGAAATAATGAAAAATTTTAATTTAAAGGAAAACAATTATACTCTTTTTGGTTTTGAATTTACAGGGAATATTATTTCTGTGAACTCTATAAATTTTGAAGTTGAAAGTGATGTTGGTTCGTCTTGTTATAATCAATTGGAAATAGATTTATTTAATGATGGAAAAATTGATATTATAAATAATAAAGTATTAGATGTACCTGAATGTGGTGATGTTTTAAAAAAATATGGGTGTTTTAATGAAGATAAAGCTATTGAAGAATATAGTATAAGTGAAATTCCTTATTGCCAGAAAATAAAACCAACTGAATCTCCTGGATTTAAAATTGGAGCATGGTTGAAAGAAGTGATTGTAGGAGATAAAAAATTAACAATGGAATTCTATGATAATTATGGACATTCTATTAAAAATTGCAAGTTATCCAAAGAAGAAATTCCTGAAACAGGGGGGGAAATTTTTTGCAATATAAATTACTCTGTTGTAGAATCCAAAGATTATTATGTTTGTATTTATTCAGATAATGGAGATGGGGAATATAGAATTAGGGGAAATTCAAATCCTTTAACAGGTTGTGGTTTTTATGGAATTCCAATCCCATTTGAAACTCCTGGTGCTTATCAAATTTTTGCTGAAGGAAAAAGATTTGGAGCTATAGAAACTTTAGAAATACCAGATTTATTGCCAAATGGAGATAATCTTGGAAGTAAAATTTATGAATATATTGTAGATACATATGGGATAAGTGGAGGAAATATTGATTGTTCAAGTGGTTGTGTTGTTCCCATAAAACTTATTTCAAAAAAAGATCAAAATAGTATAATAAAAAATTTAGAAATAAAATATGATAAAACTATTGGAGAAGTAACTGATAATAAATTTTATGATTTATCAAAAACTACTTCAACAATAAACGCAGCTTTTCAAAAATTGTATTTAGATGGAGGAAATTTTTCTGTTCCAGATGATTTTGGGGATCACACCTTTTCTTTAAGTTTAAATGATGAACAAATTTTTTCAGAAGAATTAATTGTTGGAAAAGTTCCTATTATTAAAAATTTAAAGCCAAGAATAACTGCATCAGCATATCCTACTAAATTTGAAGTGACTGTTGAATCTGAGGGAAGTATAATCAAATATGACTGGAATTTTGGAAATAATAAGACTAAAACCACTACGACAAATAATATAACTTATACTTATAATTCTACAGGAAAATATAAATTAACGATAACTGTAACAGATTCGAGTCAAAGTAGTTCTTCTAAGGAATTTGAGATTGATGTAGGTTCGCCTAAAATAATAATAAATAGTCTGTTGGGAAAAATGTTGACAAATTTAAATAATTTAAAAGCACAAATTAATGAATTTGATTCATTTTATCAAGATAGTTTAAAATCTATTTTGGATCTTGAATTTTTTGAGAGTGAATTGGAAAAAATTCAGACATCTAATGCAAGTGCCACTAGTGAAAGTGAATATAATTCAATTTTGACTGATTTATTAAAATTAGAAATTCCAGAATCGGTTTCTACAAGTGTAAGTGCTGATTCAGTTTCCTTTTATCCTAAAGAAGGAAATATAAATTTGAATATTTTAAAAATAATTAGTGGGGGGGATTATGATGTAAGTAATGAAAATAAATATATAGAAGCTATTTTTGGATGGAATCAAAAAAATTTAGAGACAAAAATTAATTTTAAAGAATTATCTGCTAAATATGAATATTCTGAAGAACCTATTTTAAAAATATTTGAATTAAAAATAAATGAAAATCCTTCAAGAGAAAACTCATATTTGATTATCCCAAAATTAGATAATATTAAATTTAAAGAAGATTATTCTGAAGGAGAAAAGGAAGAATATTTTTATATATCTTTAACAGGTTCTCAAACAACAATCACATTTTCAACGACAGAAGATATAAATTTTATTGATTTGCCTGTTTTTATTTCTCCTGCAATTAGTGATTTATCGATAACAGAAGAACCTGATGAAAAAAATGAAAAATTATCAAAAATGGCTCTTTTTATTTTAATCGTTTTTTTATTGGCTATTATTGGGGTTGTTATTTACATAATTTTGCAAGAATGGTATAAAAGAAAATATGAAGCTTATTTATTTAAAAATA
>CAZEZA010000039.1:0-4700 GCA_964516415.1 Candidatus Woesearchaeota archaeon
GCATTTTAAAACCAGTATCTTTATATGGTAAACCTGGGTTTACCATATCGCGCTCAGGACCCTTTTCAAAAAACATTATAATTTCTTCTTTAGTATAGGCATGTCCCAGCTTCTTGCCCCTGCAGTATTTTTTCTTTTCCGGATGCAGGAAGCTTAGGTTTTTATTCTGTATTTTCATGTCTATATTAAAATTTTTCTTCAGGTACTCCTTCATCTCAACCAGGTTTCCAGAATGCTCTTTTGCCTCATCAATTGCCATCCGTAGCTGTTCTTTCCAGATAGGCATACCCTTTTCTGCCAGCTTATATTCAGCCATCGAGTAGCTCCTGTGAGAGTAAGGCTCTTTTATAATGGATAGATTTTCCCTTTGGCAGATTCTATTGCTTTCCCGCTTGATTTCCCTTAAAGTCTCCCTATTTGAGACTAGCTTCCGTCCATCTTTAAAAGATACAGAGTTAACTACAAGGTGGTTATGTATATGGCCTTTATCAATATGGGTTACAATAAGTACCTCATGATCAGTAAACTCTTTTTCTGCAAGCTCTTTACCGATCCTGTGAGCTTTTTCGGGATCTGTTTCCCCGGGCTTAAAGCTCTGGATTATGTGGTGGTAGCTTATGCCGTCTGTTTTATCGTACAGCTCTTTTGTGGCATTCATTTCACCTGCAGCATTTTGTCGGGAGCAGTTTTTCCCGCTTATAATGCGACTATCTGTTTTTTCTTTGTTTAGGACATAATTTATTATATTTTTTATCCTCCCTTTTGAAGGGATTATTTTTATAACTGCCATAAAATATCTAGCCTCTATAATTTTTTCATTAATACTGCAAGTTTATCCCATACTGCCTTCAGGTCTTCTTTTATACCCTTAAGATTATTCCCCACTACGGTTAGAGTTCCACAATCAATAGAGTGGGTTATCTCATCCAGACTGCTTCCTATTCTTTTAAGCTCAATAATCAGTTCCCTTATACCTGGTACAACTGTAATACATTTATCAAGTGAGCATTTTCTAATGTAATCGCTTAGGCAGAAGTATGTCTTTGATAACTTATCTTTTAAAAGTACCATTTCTTTTTCATTGAACCATACTGTAATCGGATAATTTCTTTTTCTTGCCATTTTTTATATAGTGACTTTTTTGAAATATCTTCATTCCTTTTTCTATCTTTACTGTTTTCTTTCTCTATTATCTTATTCAAAAGCTTCAAGGTACTCTTTTTTATAAGCATAATTAATATATCATAATGTTGACTAAACAACAATATATCTTAGAAAATACTTCTCTCTTTTAAGTTAAGAAAAGTTTTATATATCCTAGTGATTTGCTAAAACTAAATTATTTTTAAAAAGTAGAATATACTAATTATTCTAAATTTAAGAACAAATCTATTAAACTTAAGGTGAAGTTATAAAAAACCAAGGAAGCACTTTTCAAAATAAGGTTAAAATCAGTATTAATTAACTACTCTTTTAAATATTATTTAAGATAAATTAATATATCTTTCAAATTTGGTATACACTCTATGAAACAAGATCTCCTCACATCCGGTGGTTTATTTCTATCTTTAGAATATACATTCCTAAAAGTTCTCTTTGCAGACCTTTTTCTAGAAGTGAAAAGATAAAGTTCTTCCTTTGCTCTAGTCATAGAAACAAACATCAACCTACTTTGTTCTGCAAGTTTTTCCCCTTGTTTTGGCATTATACCTTGCTCAAGACCTATCAAGCATACAATATCTGCCTCTAATCCTTTTGCACCATGATAAGTTGTCATCAATACATTTGGTGGGTCAATTAAATTCATCAATTCAAAATTTTCGACCCATGAATTAACCTCATCCGCAAATTTCAATCCACTCTGCCAAACTTTAAATTCATTTATAACATCTATAATCTCATCAATTGGTTTTCCATCATAAAGAGCTGAATTAATTGTATTAAAAACTTTAAATATTTCCTCGTATAATTTATTAGAATCTTTATCTCTTTTTAAGACATCAAAGCAACTCTTGCTTTTGCCATCTATTACTTCTTGCCATAAAAAGCCTAGTTCCTTCTTTATTTTTTTTCGTTCTTTTATTTTTTCCTGCTTTCTAACTTTAGCTGACGGAATACTAGAACTAGGACTGTTGATATACGCTTCTAAACATGTCCTGAAGGACATGTTTTCAGAATTATTCTGAGACCATTTAAAAATCTCGGAGATTAAAGGCAAACCACCTCCAGGATTAAGCATAAGAGTATTGAAACTTATTTTATATCTCTGCAGCTCCTTTATTATTGGTCCAGAAAAATATTTATTTGGCATCAGTACTAAAACATCCCTAGGATAGACTTTTTGGATAATAGACCTTATTTTTATTGCTTCTTTTTCTTCACTAGCAATATTAAAGACCTTAATCTTTCCATTACTAACATGAGTATAATCAAACTCCCCTTTACTTTTATAACCTGAATCAAATTTTTTTACCACTTCAATTGAACACTCATAAATGATTTTAGGACAACGATATGATTCATTTAATATTATAACTTTTGCACTTCCCCCAAAATCTTTTTTGAAGTTCCTTATGTATTCTGGATCACCACCACGCCAAGAGTAAATACTTTGGTCATCATCACCCACGACAAAAAGGCCATCCAGATTTCCTTTGGTTAACAATTTTATTAATTCAAATTGACTTTCATTTATATCTTGATATTCATCGATTAACAAATTTTGACAGCAATTCTGAAATTTCTCTAAAACATCTGGGGATTCTTTTAGTATTTTATTAGCTAAAAAGATTTGCTCATTAAAATCCATAGTATTACAGCTTCTAAAAATTTCTTTATACTTTTTACAAATTTTACATTTTATTTCTTTGGATTCTTTACATTTTCCTAGTCTCCTACATTTTAATGTATCTTTTGCGTCTTTATCATCATAATCTAAAATATGAGCGGCATCTTTTATAATAATATCTTCTAGCACTGATGGTAACACTTTTATATCTTTATCTGAGTAAATATCTGGCGGTTTTTCCTTTATTATTTTAAAACTTAAGCTATGCATGGTACAAATTACTTTAGGTTGTTTTTCATAAGAGACAAATAATTCTTCATCTGAAATATCTGATATCTTACTACTCATATTTTTTGCTGCCAATTTTGTATAAGTAATAACAGTAATATTCTCAGGAGAAACTCTTTTTTCTTCAACTAGAAATTTTATCCTTTTTGCTAAATTTGTAGTCTTCCCAGTTCCAGGTCCAGCTAGTAGTAGTGTCGGGCCTTTCAATTTATAATAATCTTCCATTACTTCGCTCCTTCAGTAGAAAAGTACCATCCCTGTTTATATCCAATTTGTATAATACAGTACACTATTTTCATTAATTACCAATTGATTTAGAGTACGTAATTCCAAGAGTCTTCCCGATTCTTTAATTACCTTTTCTTTTACTTCAGATATAATGCTTGCTCTTACGGTAATGTAATAGAGTCATTTTCGGAAACTTCAACTTCTCGTATTGTTCCATAGCTTATATAATTAATAATTAATTTCTTCTTAACTCCTTTAAGTGGATCGCCAGCAATAGAATTAGAAGAAGTCACTTTAAGTTCATCATTCTTAATCATCAGAACTAATTTATCATATACATCTATTGATTTTTCCTTAGTACCATATCGTGCACTAAGTAATTTAAATTTTATATCCTTATATTTTAAGAGTATATTATTCTGAGGAACTTCAGCCTCTCCTTCAGGTGGAAGCCTATCACGTATTGTTTTAGTAATTAATGAAATTGAACGATAACTCCTACTCCACAAAATAATTAAAATAATCCCACCTAACCAACCAATAATTGAGGCAATTAAAAAAGCAATATAAATTTTACCTAACGGCATTTTTATAGTAATGAGTGCAATAGTTGTAGCAATAGCTGTGGTAAATAAAAAGATTGAAAGGTTTAATAGAATTGAATAAGGAGCTCCATGTTCTAGTATATTAAGCTCAGCATCAGAAATTTCATATATAGTAAGCTTTTTTATTCTAGCTCGTCTAATTTCAGTTTGAAATTCTTGATTTAAATTTGATTGTATTCTCAAATTTTTCATCACCTATCCTTTTATTGTTCTTACAGAAACTCTGACAGTTCCAGGGTATCCCCCTAGGTCTACCACAAGATGCCAATGCCCTGAACGTGGAGGTGAAAGATGTACAGGGGATTTCTTTGCTAATCCCCCATAATATATATGTTTTCCACCATGGCGATATTTGGAATAGTTTAAATCGTCCAAAAGACGGACATTGGCTTGTTTATCTAGTGTTACTACAACAATGTCATTAATATTAAGATTAAAGTCATAATGTAAGTAATTCAAAAATAATCCTCTACACCTTCAAAGTAGAAATTTTAATATTAAAAACCTACTCAATAAACTAATTAAAAGACTTTTTTAATCTTATTCTAATATAAACATTTTATACTATAAATTAAAATTATTAATATTTTAGAACATCAAACAAGATTTTGAAAGAAAGATCAATTTACAAAGGGGTTTGGGGGATTCCCCCAATATTACCGCAAATGTAACTATGTGTTACGTTTGCATATCTTGCCTATCAATTATTATATAGACTGTGTAGGCTGTTGGAAACTAGGCCGCAAAAAAGCCAGGTTTTCAATAAATGCACAGGTTGTAATTTTATAAAT
>CAZEZA010000040.1:0-4668 GCA_964516415.1 Candidatus Woesearchaeota archaeon
ACAGCTGAAGGATTACACGTGTATTTACCATTTGAAGACGATACTGACGGTGGTGAAAAAGGTGGTATAAGTTTTACTAGTGCTGATGCTGCGGTAGGTCACAACAACGATACATTTTTACTTTTCTTCTCTGAAGAAGACAAAAATGAAGATTTGACTAAAAATGGATTTAATGTTACATTAGGTACTGCTGGAACTTCTTCTACAAAGACTACTGTTAGTGCAATAGATGGTTTTGCAAGTACTAGTGGATATGAAACTTCTACAAGTTCTAAATTGTGGGAAAACTATGTTTACTCAGACTTAGCTACAAAGTTAATCTGGGATAAAACAACTAGTGATCAACACGATGCAGAATTAGAGTATCATGGTTCAGAAGTTTATGCGAATGTTTATGTAACAGAATCTACTTCTGGAACTAGTGAAGTAGGAAGTATGGTTTTCACAGACGCTGAGAAAAGCTCTTGGCAAAGCCGGGATGTGATTCTTGTTGGAGGAAGCTGTATTAATTCTGCTACTGCAACTGCGTTAGGAGTTACATACCCTACTTGTGAAGCTGCATTTACTACTGCTACTGGAATAGGCTCAGGACAATACTTGATTCAAAGTGTTGGTGATGCTTTCACTACAGGTAAGATTGCTTTAGTTGTTGCTGGATATAACAAAGCTGACACTGCTGCTGCTGCGCAAAGACTTGCTAATTTGCCAAGCACAATAGATACAACTGCAGGTAACAAATATTTAGGAATAGTTGGCGTTACAGGCGATTCTACTATTAGTAAAGTGGCATAAATCCAAAAAATTTATTTATTTTTTTCTTTTTCTTTTTTTTAATAACATGGTGAGAACTTTATAGGCAAAGTTTTTATATTGTAAATGAGATTTTTATTTATCAAAATGAGAAAAATAACTTCAAAATATAAAGAAGATAAAAAGAAAAGAAGGAATGGAATGATTGTTGGATTAATTCTTATGGGGGTTATGCTCTTGAGTATTTTAGGATATTCTTTTCGAGGAAAAGAAGAAGATGATACAAAAAAATTAGATTATAATGGATTTGAATTTGTAGAACAAAATGGCTATTGGCTCACAAATGTGGGAAATTCTCAATTTGTTTTTAGATATAATCCAGAACAAGTTGAAAAAATTGATTCTGAAATAAAAGATTTAAATAATTATTATGACAAAACTTTATACATTTTTTCAGAAAATAGTGAAGCAGAATTAGAAATTTACAGGAATCTTTTTTACCAAAATAAAATTGTTCAAAGAATACAATCTGCTTGTTTGGAAAAAGAATGTGGGGGAAATTTACCTGTTAAAACCTGTGAAGATAATTTTATTATAATAAAAAAGGATGATGATAGTGGAATAATTCAGGAGTATAATTGTACCTTTATTCAGGGGAAACAAGAAAATTTGACAAAAATTACAGATGAATTTTTATTTAAAATACTTGGAATACGATAAAATTTAAAAAGATAAATGGTGGTTTATAATCATGAAAAAAGCAAATAAGAAAAGGGGGAAAAAAGAAAAAAAGGATATACAGGGAACAAAGTCCCCTACGTCGTCGCAGGATAAATCTACAACGAAAGAAAAAGTTTGTGAGGTTTTTAAAGTGGGAAAAAATGGAGAAAAAACAATTAAGGCTTGTGGAACTGAAGAAACAAAAGTATCAACTAAAGGACAAATTAAATCTGAAAATAAAATTTTGAGAAATATTCTTATTTTGTTAGGGATACTGCTTCTTGTTTTTTTATTGGTTTTTTTATCTATAAAATCTGCAAATAGTTTTGAATATAAAGGGATACAAGGAGATGTTATAAAAGAAGGGGAAGTAACTTTTTATCACACATCATTTCCGATTATTTATGAGGGAAAAGAGGTTAATTATAATGTTTATCTTAGGAATGACCCAAGAAAATTAGAAAAAATTCCATTTTATGGAGAATTAAATCTATTAAAGATGATGGTTATAAATAATAGTGATAGTTTTGTTTGTGAAGGAAAAGGGGGAATTGCTATGATTAATTTTCAACAAGTTCTTGGAGATTTGGGAATGAGCTTTATGAAAGACCCAAATGCAGGTTGCGATTCTCAGGGAAGATATATGTTTATTCAAATACAAGAAGGAGATGTTACAGAAATAGAACAAACAGGACCAGCTTGTTATAATTTAAATGTTAATAATTGTGAAATTTTGGAAGTTACAGAAAAATTCTTAATTGAAAGTTTGGTTAAATTAATATAAAATGGACTTGAAACTTATTTATGCTCTGATTCTTACTATAATGCCTATAACTGAATTAAGAGTTGGGTTGCCAATGGCAATAATATATGCAATAGAACATCATATCTCAATTGTGTTTATTTTTTCTTTGGTAGTATTATTGAATATTCTTATGATTTTTTTTATATTTTATTTTTTAGATCATATGCATAATATTTTTATGAATCTCAAATTTTATAGAAAATTTTTTGAGGCATATGTAAAAAAATTCCAGAAAAAAGTTGATAAGTTTGAAAAGAAATATCAAAATTTAGGTTTCTTTGCTTTAGTTTTGTTTGTTGCTGTTCCTCTTCCTGGAACAGGAGCCTGGACAGGGTGCCTTGTTTCCTGGTTATTGGGTTTAGATAGAAAAAAAAGTATTTTAGCTATAGCTTTAGGAGTATTAATAGCAGGAACAATTATCCTTTTTGGAACCTTAGGTTTTATTAATTTATTTTTTTAACTTGGATTTTTTATACAAAGATTTTATATCTGAATAAAAAGGTATTTCTTTTATCTTGAATAATTTTACTTCTATAAACCAAATTCCTACGACAAAAATAGTACTTCCAAGATACCAAAATAATTTATGAGCCAAATCAAAAAAAGAATTTCCTGAAACAAATACTAAACTTAATAAAAAAATTCTTAAGATATTTAAAATTAAAAGAAACGTAAAAGAAAAAAGAATCATCTTTACTCTTTTTTGAATTTTTATTTTTGGTGTTGATAAATTGAGAATTAGTAAAAGATAATAAGCAGAACCGGCAATACATGCTGGAATTAATTCTATAGGAAATTTGTCAACAAGAATAATATTTCCCATTAAAGAAGAATCAAAGAATAAATTTAATAAAAAATAAATAGGATAAATAGTAAGGGGAGTAAAGATAAGATAGAAAAGCCAAAAATTCGGCAAAGCGACTATAATTAAAATTGCATATCTTATTAAGAGGCTTATAAATTGATTAGAGATTTTCTTCATAAAGAAAGGAATAGAAATATCTTTAAATAATTTAAGGTTCAATAATCTATGAAAAAAAAGAGAATTTATATAGGAATTTTATTTGTATTTTTAATATTCATAAGTTTATATTTTGATTCTGAAATTGTCAAAGGAATTTCTTTGATAAGAAATAGTTTTTTTAATGAATTTTTTTTAGGATTAACTTTTATTAGTTCTTCAATAATAATTTTCTTTTTTTTAACAAGTTTATTTTTATGGAAAGAGCACAAAAGAAAATGGATATTGCCTTTATGGTTTACTCTTGGTATATCAGTATTAGTTAGTTTTTTATTGAAATTTTTTATTAAGAGGCCAAGACCTTTTCAAACAGGGATTGTTTCTGTGTTGCCTGTTCTAGAAAAAGCTAGTTATTTGATTTGGAACTTTTCTTTTCCTTCGTTTCATGCAATGTTAGTTTTTTGTGCTCTCCCAATTTTGTCAAAAGAATTTCCTAAATTCAAATATATATGGATTTTCTTTGCAAGTTTAATTGCGTTTTCAAGAATTTATTTTGGCTTGCATTTTTTAAGTGATGTTCTTGTTGGAGGTTTAATTGGTTATTTATTAGGAATAATAATTATTAAAGTAGAAAAAAAGAATAAATTTTGGGAAAAGATTTATAAGAAAATTTTTAGAAAGTAGAATTATTCAGATTTCTTAGAAACTTTCACAGCTACTAAAATAATGATTATTACTAAAAGAACATTTAATGCTCCAATTCCCCACAAGTACCAATTTCCTTCTGAGATTATGTTTCCAGTAATTCCAGACATAAATCCTGATGCTTTTTCGATTGTAACTGAAACAGGTTGTTTTAATACTGATTCATCTTTTGAAAGAACATCAATATTGAATAACTTATCTCCTGAAGCATCTTTATTTACATTGAATGTTATTAAAACATCTTTTGATTTTCCTGCCTCTAAAATAATTGCGCTTGGTTCTACACTAGTTAATGTTGCCCATTCATTATATTCTTCTGCATTTAATGTATAAGTAGTTAAACTATTTCCTGTATTTGTAACAGTTGCTCTAATTACTAATTCCTCTCCTGCTTTTCCGCCAGATTCTAAAGTTGCAGTAACCATCACTTGTGATTCAACAATACAATTTCCTTCTACTTTGAAAGAAACTTTGAATTCTGATTTGTCATCATCATAATCATTTTCATAAACATCATTATCTTCATCATAAACTGTGAACCAAAGGTCATACCATTTTTCTTCTGTGTTTGTTGGAACTTCAAATTCAAAAGTTAATTTTTCATCTTCAAAAGCATCTATATCTCCAATCTCTATTTTTTCATTAATTCCTAATTCATTATTGTGAACCATTACATAAACATCATCTTGGTCATCATCACCAATATTCCAAACATCTGCTGTAATTT
>CAZEZA010000041.1:0-4494 GCA_964516415.1 Candidatus Woesearchaeota archaeon
GGATATAGAGTAATATCTCTTGAAGAATCTAATTTTTGTGCAAAAGTAACCCTAACATATTCATTGCTGTTTATTGTCTCGCTCCAGATGTTATCAAGTTCTTTTACTTCATCATAAATATCTGAAATAAATTCTCTGTTGCTGTCGAGGTGCTCTGCTTTTGTTATAATAATTATTTCATAAGTTTGCTCACTTAATTGGGGGACAATCCATTCTATTTTGTCTATTAGTCCGTTGTTATTTTCATCAATGTAATTTATTATCGGGACACGTTCTTTTATCCCTCCTGTTGTTCTTTCTAATCTGATTTTTTCTTTTGAAACTTCTTCTGACAGTTCTGTAAAAGCCAAAACATTTCTATAGTGAACATTATCAGGACCAATAATTTTTATTTCTTTTTTGTTTTTGAATTCTTTTTCAATTGCATATGGTGCAGGAGTTTCATATTCAATTTCATATTTTGTTATTTCATTTGCCTGAAAATTAATTTGTTTTTCTCGAATTGATTCTGAAATAACTCTTCCTGTCAGACTTCTGAAAATATTTTTGAAAAATCCGGGATTTGAAATCACTGCTCCAGTTATTGGAGATGATTGTTTTTCGGTTTCAGACTGAAGAAGTTCCTCTTGGGAAGGACTCTTGTTTATTTGAGGAACTTCTCCGTTTTCTGAATATAAATTTTTTATTTTTTTTACATTAATTGCTTCTGCATTTTCTGGAAGATTTATTATTATACCCCCAATTTCATCAGGAACAATTTCTTTTTTCCATTTTACAGGTTGATTAAGAACAATTTGATTAGTTAATTGAGTCATGAACATCCCAGATTCCTGGATAACAGAACCTGTGAATTTAAATTGAGATTGGTTATAAAAATTTAAAATTAATAAAGAGAAAATTAATATCAAAAAGAATATAATAATTTTTTTTCCTGCAATTTCTCTTTTCTGTTTCTTAATCCTATGAGGTTTTTTTTCTTTTTTTAATTCTTTAAGATATCTTTTAAGTTGTTTTTTTGTATTTTCTGCATCTTGTATCTTTTTTTTAAGTTCTTTTAATATTCTTTTTGCTATATGGAGCTTTTTTTCTTTGTGGTATTTTCTTTTTAATTCTTTAAGAAATTTTTGAATAGATTTTTTTATATGCTCTACTTCAGAAATTTTTTTCTTTAATTCTAAAGTTCTTGCTATATAAGTCCTTCCCATTACTTATTATATATGTATATATCCTTATAAAAGTATGTATAAAATAGACAAAAAACTTATTATATATGTATTTAACTAAGATACTTTTTTAATCACAAAAATACTTAAAAACGATTGAGTTTTTTTTCATAAATGGTTCAGGAAAATTATGAAAGAGTTCTCAAAAGAATTGCTAAATCTGCAGGATTGGAAGAGGAAGAAATAGAGAGAAGAGTTGAGGCAAAGAGGGCAAAACTTTCTGGGTTGATTAGCAAAGAAGGGGCGGCGCAAGTTATTGCTGCTGAGTTGGGGATTTCTTTTGATAATGAGAAATTGAAGATAGAGGAATTGTTGCCTGGAATGAGAAAAGTTAATGTTGTTGGTAAAATTATTAAATTAATTTCTGTCAGGTCATTTACTACAAAAAAAGGAGATGAGGGGAAAGTTGCAAATTTGTTTCTTGCAGATGATACTTCAAATATGAAAGTTGTTTTATGGGATACAAATCACATAGAATTAATTGAAAAAGGAGAAATTGTTGAAGGGAAAGTTGTTGAAATTGCAAATGCAAGTATGAGGGATAATGAATTGCACTTGGGAAGTTTTTCTGAATTTAAATTAAGTAATGAAGTATTTGATAATGTTAAAACAGAGAGAATTGTTAAGGAAAAAAATATTTCTGATTTTAAAACAAATGATAATACAAGTGTGAGGGCATTTATTGTTCAGGCTTTTGAACCGAAATTTTTTAATGTTTGTCCTGAATGTAAAAAGAAAGTAACATTGGAAACAGAAGATTTTGTTTGTGGGGAACATGGAAAAGTTGTTCCTGAAAAAAGAGCATTAATAAATATAGTTTTGGATGATGGCACAGAAACAATTCGTTCTGTTTTATTTCATGAAGCTCTCCCATCTTTAGGAATTACAGAATTAGAAAATCCAGAGAGATTATTAAATCAGAAAGAAGATTTAATAGGAAAAGAAATGGTTTTTTCTGGAAATGTTAGAATTAATAAATTTTTTAATAATCCTGAATTTATTGTTAATGGAGTTAAAGAAATAAATCTTGATGAGTTAATTGGAAAATTAGAAAATTAATATATCCTTTCTTGTCGAATAATCTTTATAAACGAAGACAGGTTTGATTTTTTATGGTTGTTAAGAAAGAAATTAAAAAAATTAAAGAAGCTGTTTCTGGAGAATCTGAAGAAAGTGTTAAGAATAATAAGGAACCTCAATTAACTGATTTGCCTGGAATAGGACCTGCTGTGTCTGCTAAACTTGAGTCTGCTGGAGTTTATGATATGATGTCTTTGGCAGTTATGGGTCCTGCAGAACTTGGTGATGCTGCTGGTGTTAGTCCTGGTGTTGCTAGAAAAGCAATTCAAGCAGCAAGGAATATGCTTGATTTAGGATTTACAGATGGAGTGGAATATTCTAAAAAAAGAGAGAATGTCATTCATATTACAACTGGTAGTAAAAATTTTAATGAACTTCTGGGAGGAAGAGGGATTGAGAGTAGGTCGATAACAGAAGCGTTTGGAGCTTATGGTTCTGGTAAGACTCAGCTTGGTTTGACTTTAGCTGTTAATACACAATTGCCTTTGGAGAGAGGTGGAGCAAATGGAAAATGTGTTTTTATTGATACAGAAGGAACTTTTAGACCTCAGCGAATAAAACAAATTGCAGAAAGTTTAGGAGCAAACTCTGAAAAAGTTTTGAAAAATATTTTTGTTGCAAGAGCTTTTAATTCTGATCACCAAATTTTATTATTGGAAAAAGTTTCAGAGATGATTAAAGGAGGAGAACCAATTAAGTTAATGATTATTGATTCTTTGACTGCACATTTTAGAGCAGAGTTTTCTGGAAGAGGACAGTTGGCAGATAGGCAACAGAAGTTAAATAAATATATGCATAACTTAATGAAATTAGCAGAGACACATAATCTTGCTGTTTATGTTACCAATCAAGTAATGGCTAATCCTGCCCAGATGTTTGGCGACCCGACGACAGCTATTGGAGGACATATTGTTGGGCATGCTTCAACTTATAGAATTTATTTACGAAGAGGTAAAAAAGGTTCAAGAGTTGCAAAATTAATTGATTCCCCAAACTTGCCAGACAATGAAGGAATTTTCTTTTTAACCGACGCTGGTGTTGTTGATGAGGAATAAAATGACAAAAATAGATAATAAAAATATTTATCCATACGGAATATATTATAATAATAGTGAATTTAGATTTCCAACTGAAGAACAGAATTGGACAGGGATGATTGTTTATACTGCTAGTATTAAAAATGAAAGATTTACTTCTCTTAGTTCTTTAGAAGGATTTTTTGTTTCTGATAAAGATTTAAACAATCCTAATAACAATCTTCTTTGTAGAAAAGATCAAATAAAAGATTTTGAAAAAAAACATGAAGGAAAGTTTATTCCTTTTGATGAATAATATTATTCAACAATTTCGTCATCGTTAAACCACAAAGCAATTTCTTTTTCTGCGTTCTCGACACTGTCAGAGCAATGAATTACATTCTCAAAAACTTTTGTTTCTGAATGTATTCTTCCAAATTTGCCTCTTATAGAAACAGGGTGGGCTTTTTCAGGATTTGTTTCTCCGGCGAGTTCCCTTATTTTTTTTATGGCATTTTCTCCCTGATAAACTAATGCTAAAACTCTATCAGTATGAAATTTTCCTTGAATATAATCTAAAGTGCTTTCAAAAATTTTCATTCCATCTTCTTTTCCAAATTTTTTTATCAAACTATTTTTTAAATTAGAATAATGTTTTTCTGCAAAATCCCTTTTTACTTTTACAATTTTTGCAGCAACGATTTTTAATTTTGTTTCCGAGAGCGTTGTGATAATATTTCCTGTTAAACTTTTAATTAATCCATCTGGTTTTATTAAAACTAAAGTTCTTTCCATGTTCTTTTTTATAAAAGTTTATTTAAAAATTTTATTACACTAAAAAAAAACATTTATAAATCTTAATTTACTAATTAAAAAAAGAGAAGATGGTGAAAAGAGGTAAAGAGGTTAATTTTCCTAATGATTTTAAATTTTTACTATTAGTAATTGGAATTGTTTTTGTGATTTCTTTTGTTTTTGCTACACATATTTTTTCTTCTACTACAAATTTTTATATTTTGGAAGATGTTTCTACACTTATTAATATATCAATAAATAATACTGCAACAGGGGCTAGTGCAAACATAAGCCAAGTTAATTTTACTCTTCCAGCTACATTTACTTTTATAACTGGTTCAGAGGGAAAAAGTAATGTTACTCATTTTCCTTCATTCTTT
>CAZEZA010000042.1:0-4358 GCA_964516415.1 Candidatus Woesearchaeota archaeon
ATGGGAAATAATGAATCAAACAAAAAAAACTTTAGACAAATATATTAATTCAGTAAAAAGTTCTAATAAAAAAGTTTATCTTGAACTTCTTAAATATTCTAAAGGCCCAAAATGCACCTTTCCAGAAGTCTATTGTCAAGAACCAGGACCTTTTGGAGCTAAAAGAGCTTTAGAACGAATTATTTAAAATGCTCAGTGGAAAACTAATTATTTTTGAAGGAACAGATGCTTCTGGAAAAAATACACAAACAAGTTTACTTTATGACAAATTAATTTCAGAAAATATTCCTGTTGCAAGAGATTCTTTTCCACAATATAAAACTCCAACAGGAAGAATTGTGGGAGGACCTTTATTAGGAAAACTTGAAATTTGTTCAAGTTATTTTCCTGAAGGAGGTTCAAATGTTCCTGCAAAAGTTGCATCTCTTTATTATCTCGCTGATAGATATTATAATATCAATTTTATTAATAAAACATTGAATTCTGGAACACATTTATTTCTTGATAGATATGTTGAATCAAACATGGGGCATCAGGGTGGAAAAATACGCAATTCAGATGAGAGATTGAAATTCTATAAATTTCTTGAAAAACTGGAATATGAAATGTTTGAACTTCCCCGTCCTGATTTGACAATTTTCCTTTATATGCCTTTTGAAAAAGGAATTGAATTAAAAAATAATATGAATGTCCAAAAAGACGAAGTTGAAAAAGACCATAGTTATTTAAAAAATTCAGAAGAAGCTTATTTGCAATTAGTAGAATTATATAATTGGAAAAAAATTGATTGCGTTAAAAATAATAAGATAAGAACCCCTGAAGATATTCATGAAGAAGTTCATTCTTTTATCGATGAATTTTTAACATCTAATTAATTGCATAATTTTTCCTTCAATATTTTTCAATTTCATCCTCCAAAATTTCCAGTTCTATACCTGCTTGTTTAAACATTTCTTCAGATTCTGCTCCAGCATGATATTTTTTTTCACAAACAATTCTTTTAATTCCAGCATTAATAATCATTTTTGCACAAACAATACAAGGAGTCATCTTACAATATAATATTGCACCATCAATTGCAATACCTAATTTTGCTGCTTGACAAATTGCATTTTGTTCTGCATGAGTTGTCCTGACACAATGTTCTGAAACATGCCCATCTTCATGAATAGTTTTTTGAAATTGATGCCCAACTTCATCACAATGAGGCAAACCTTTTGGAGAACCAACATAACCTGTAACTAAAATTTGTTTATTTTTTGCAATTACACAACCACTTCTACCTCTATTACATGTTGCTCGTTTTGCAACTGCTCTTGAAATTTCTATAAAATATTCATCCCAAGTCAATCGGGGGATTTTTCTTTCAATTTCTTCATAAAGATTTCTGACTTTTTCTTTAGTTTCTTCTAAATTCCCTGAATTTATTAATATAAAATCTGCTTGTTTCATACATTCCTCAACAGCCTGCCCTGTTGCAAGTTCGCCCAATCCTTTATCTCTTTTATCTACTCTCAAAAAATCTTCCCAATTTTTTGGGTCACTTTCTCTATTTCTTTTAACAATCCTTTGAAATCTTATTTCTTGAGAAGCATCAACAGAAACTAAAAAAAATTTTTTTAATCTTTTTAAAACAATTATTTCATAAGGATTTCTTATCCCATCAACAATAGCTTTCTTATATTCCTGATTTTGAATTTTATTCACAATTCCCTCTGCCAAAATTCCTGCACCCTTACTTTCTCTTAAATGGTTTCCTAAGTTTTGTAAATTTTCTCTTGTTAATTCTATTTTCATTTCTTTTGCAATTTCTCTTAGTTCATCAGATAAAGATAAATAAACAAAACCTTTTTCTTTTAAAAAATCAGAGACAACACCTTTTCCAGCAGCCAAACTGCCTGTTAAACCAATAATCATGAAAAATAAAAAGAGGAATACTTTATAAAAATTATTATCCTCGAATTTCTACTTCATCAAAATAATCTTTAATTTCTTCTTTCAATTTTTTAAGAAATTCTCTAGAAATATCTTTTTTATTTCTAAAATTTTCATTTAATAATTTTCCTTTATTCTTGAAACCTTGCAAACAAAATTTCTTAGGTTTCTTTCCTGTAATTTCATTTAACCAAATAGAAATTTTCTTAACTTCGTCTAAATCATGAATTCCTTCAATAATAGTCGTCCTAAATTCATAATTTTCCAAAAAAGAAATCAACTTTATACTTTCTTCAATTTTCTCTAAATCTATTTCTGAATTTACAATTTCTTTGTATTTTTCTTTACTTGATTTAATATCCATTGAAACAAAATCAACAAATTTGTTATTAATTATTTCTTTTAATTTTTCTGGGAAACTTCCATTTGTATCAATTTTAATTAAATATCCAAGTTCTTTTATTTTTTTTAAGAAATTTAAATCTAAACTCAATAGAGGTTCTCCTCCAGTTATACAAACTCCATCAAGTTGCGATTTTCTTTTTTCTAAAAATTCTAATATTTTTTTTTCAGAATATATTTTTTCTGGTTCATACAAAACAAGTTCCGGATTATGACAAAAACCACATCTAAAATTACAACCATGAAGAAATAATGTACAAGCTATTTTTTTAGGATAATCTATCAAGGTTAACTTTTGAAATCCTGCAATTTTCATTTTAAGAAACATTAAACAATTTTCTATCTTTCCATTCTGCCTGCTTTCCTTCATTCCATTGTGTTATAGGTCTTAAATATCCCACAACCCTCGAATATACTTCACATTTGGAATTACATGTAGGACAAGTATAATGTTCTCCAAATATATATCCGTGTGTTTGGCATATAGAAAATGTTGGAGTTATTGTAAAATAAGGAAGTTTAAAATTTTCTGCAATTTTTTTAACCAATAATTTAACAGCTTCTTTAGATAATTCCTCCCCTATAAAACTATGAAAAACTGTTCCCCCAGTATATTTAGTTTGTATTTCATCTTGTAGTTCTAATGCTTCAAATAAATCGTCTGTATAATTTACAGGAAGTTGGGTTGAGTTAGTATAATATGGTTTTGCCTCATTATTTCTTACTTCACGTTCATTTGCAACAATAATTCTTCCAAATCTTTTCTTGTCATTTCTTGCAAATCTATAAGTTGTTCCCTCTCCCGGAGTTGCTTCTAAATTATAAATATTTCCTGTCTCTTTCTGATATTCTTCTAATTTTTCTCTCATAAATTCCAAAACTTTTAATGCAAATTCTTTTCCTAGGGGAGTTGCTATGTTTTCTCCAGGCATGAAATTCATTATTGCTTCGTTCATTCCAAGTATACCAATTGTAGAAAAATGATTTTTCCAAAAATCTCCAACACTTTCTTTTATCTTTCTTAAATAAAATTTAGAATAAGGGTATAATCCAAGTTCTGTAAATCTTTCTAATTCTTTTCTTTTTATTTCTAAACTCTCTTTTGCTAATTCCATTAAATTTGAAAGTTTATCTAAGAAAACTTTTTCATTCATAGAAGTGAATCCTATCCTTGCAAGATTTATCGTAACAACACCTATTGAACCTGTCAAAGGATTTGAACCAAATAATCCTCCCCCCCTTTTTCTTAACCTTGTATTATCTATACGAAGCCTGCAACACATACTTCTCGCGTCTTCTGGTTTCATATCTGAATTAATAAAATTAGAAAAATAAGGAATCCCATATTTTGCAGTCATCTCCCAGATTTTATCATAATCAGGATTATCCCAATCAAAATCTTTTGTTATATTATAAGTTGGAATTGGAAAAGTAAAAACTCTTCCTTCGGCATCCCCTTCAATCATACATTCTGCAAAAGCTTGATTAATCATTTTCATTTCTTTAGTAAATTCTTTATAAGTTTCTTTTTTAAGTTCCCCCCCAATAATTACTGGTTCATCTTTCATATAATTTGGGACTTCTAAATCCATTGTGATATTTGTAAAAGGAGTTTGAAAACCAACTCTTGTAGGAACAGCCATATTAAATAAGAAAGTCTGCATGCATTTTTCTACTTCCCTATAACTTAAATTATCATATCGAATAAAAGGTGCTAATAAAGTATCAAAATTAGAAAATGCTTGAGCTCCTGCACTTTCTCCTTGTAAAGTATAAAAAAAGTTTGCAATTTGCCCCAAGGCTGCATTTAGATGTGTTGGAGGTTTACATGCTAATTTTCCTTTAACCCCTTTAAATCCAGTAATTAACAAATCCTTTAAATCCCACCCAACACAATAAGCTCCTAAAGTTCCTAAATCATGTATATGAAGGTCTCCTTTTTCATGAACATTCCTTATTGCTTCAGGATAAATTCTTCTAGTCCAATAATTATTTATTATCTTACTTGAAATATAATTATT
>CAZEZA010000043.1:0-4269 GCA_964516415.1 Candidatus Woesearchaeota archaeon
CAAGGATTTAAGACGTTTATTATAAGATTAAAAGTTTCTAAGAAAACTGCATATAAAAGAGCATTTGAAAGAAATAAAGGTCTTGACCAGCATTTCCTAAATCAAATAGAAAGGTGGATTAAAGAATGGAAAGATTTTGGGAGAACAGTTAAATCAGATATTATAATTAAAAATGAAGATAAATTAGATTTGAAACCTTTATTTAAAAAATTAAATGAATTAGTTAATTAACTTCTCAAAAAATTCTTCTAAATTAATTTCAAAAATTGCAACAGGCATTTTTATTCTCCAGTTCTTTAAAATTTTTGGATGAATTTCTCCAATAAATCCTATTCTTTTATTTTCTAAAATTATTTCAGCAACTCTTCCTTCAATAAAATGTAATGGAAATTCTTCTGGTTCTTTAATTTTTATTTCTATATTAATCATTTTTAAAAAATATTCTAGTGCTTGTTTTATTTCTGTAAAATTTCCGGGAGTGATTGCAACTGCAAGATTTTCTTTTTCATTTATTTCTTCTTTTTGTAACTTGAAAACTTTTCCTATTTCAAAAATTGATTGAGGATATTCTGAATCTATATTTTCCGAAATATTTTTTAATAAATAGGGTGTTAGATATTTTCTTAAAATATTGTAATCTGTTTTTGATTCTTCTACTTCAATAAAATCTTTTTCATTAGTTTTTGAAATTCCCATTTTTGTGAATTCGTCTTTTTTATTTGTTAAGTGATAATTTGATACTTCCAGCATTTTTAATCCTGAAAAAATTTCTGCAATTTTTCTTTTAATTATTTCTTTTGGATTTTCAGAACCAATTGTTGATATTTTTGGAATTTCTGGAATAAAATTTTCATAGCCATAAGCAATTGCAACATCTTCAATTAAATCAACTTCGTGTAAAATATCTGTCCGCCAAGCAGGAATTTCAACTATACTTTTATTATAATTATACCCCATTTTTTCAATTAATAATTTTAATTGTTTTTCGTTAAGATTTAGTCCTAAAAGTTTGTTTGTATTTTCTAAAGATATTTTTGTTTTTTCAGAAATTAAATTTGGAGTAATTTCTTTCTTTTTATATTTTAGTTCCATTTGATAAATTTCCCCCCCCATATCTGCTAAACTTGTTACAATTATGTTAAGACATTTTTTCAATATTTCAAAATCAAAACCAGAGCATTCCACAAAAACGTTTTTTGTTTTTTCTGTTATTTTTCCAGTTAATTGAGAATTAATTATTGGAGGCATACTTAATATATTCTGATTTGAATCAATAAAAATTGGGAATTTTTCTTTTCCTGCCAGAAGATGAGCATAATCTCTCCCTGTGGGGTGTCGTTGAAGAATTTGAAGTCCAGACATTTCTTTATTCATTTCTAATGGAATGAATTTTATCTTATCAGGTTCCAAAGCTTTGAAGATTATAGGCAATTTAATTTTTTCTAAAGGATAAATTCCTATAGCAACTTTTTTTCTTTTCCTTCCAACAGTAATGTGCAATTTTTCCTGAATTTCAATTAATTCTTTTATTTCTTCATCATCAAATTTAAGATTTTTAACAATTGCACAAGCAGTATAAGGACGGACATTTTTTACTGATGGGTCTATTATAACTTTGTAATTTTTTTCAGGTTTATTTATTTTATATTTTTTTAATCCTGTTTTTTTCCCTAAGAAAGAAAGAAAGGAACGTTTGAATCCTTGATAAGAAAGCAAGTCAGGACGATTTGGAAAAATTTCAATTTGAATTTCTTCATTAGAAATTTTTTCAACAGGTGTTCCAAACATTGCAATTCTGTCTTGCATTTTTTCATCTAGTTTTCCTATTTCTTTTTCAAAGAGTTTTCGTGGGAATGTTATGACAGCCATTTTATTTTATCCAAAATTTCATTTTTCTTAATTTAGTTAAATCGTTTTTGTAAAGCTCTCTAAGGTCTTTTATTTCATAATAATCCATTAATATTCTATCAAATCCAGGGCCCCATGCAAGTACTGGGATGTTTTCTCCTAATAAAGGAATTGTTACTTCTGGTCTGAAAATTCCTGCTCCTCCCAATTCTAACCAAACTTTTTTTTCAGGGTGGAATATATCTATTTCTACTGAAGGTTCTGTATATGGAAAATAAGCAGGCCTGAATCTGACTTTTTCAAATCCCATTTTTTTAAAAAATTGTTTTAGATATCCAAGCAAATGTCTAAAATTTGCATTTTTATCAATTACAATTCCTTCTGTTTGATTAAATTCAAATCCGTGTGACCAATCAACTGTTTCGTTTCTAAAACATTTTCCTAATGCGAAAAATTTTGCTGGCAGTTCTTCACTTTTTAGTTCAGCTAGTGTTTGAGCAGACAAACAAGTTGTATGAGTCCTCAAAACCAATTTTTTTGCTTCTTCATCATCCCAAGAATATTTCCAACCTTTGCTTCCATCAACTCCTTTTTCATGACTTTCTTTTACAGTTTTTACTAATTTTTTACTTGGAAGTTCATATTTTTTATTTATAAAAAAAGTATCCTGCATTTCTCTTACAGGATGGTCTTGAGCAGTGAATAAAGCATCAAAATTCCAGAAAGAACTTACAATCATATTCCCAGTCATTTCTTTAAAACCCATGTCTGTCCATATTTCTCTAGCATAATCAATTGATTGATTTACAAAATGTCTTTTTCCACCATTAATTGAAGGCACTGGAGAAGAAACATCATATCTCCTGAATTTTTTCCCTTTCCATTGTGATTCTTTTTTTAAAATTTCTGGGGTTATTTGTTCTATTAAGTTTTTTACTTTTATTCCCTTATTAATTATTTTTTCTCCTAATTCAGTAATTTCAATTTTGATTATTTTTTCTTCTTTTATCTGGATTATTTCTTTTCTATTTTGGAGAGATTTTAATGCATAAAGTTGTTCTGAAGATAGGGAATCGTATTCTATTGGAAGAGATTCAATGAAAGATTCTTCTAAGGCTTTTTTAGAGATTTCTTCTTTATTTGCACTTAAAATTATTTTTTGGTTTTTTAATTCAATCATTGCTTTTTTCTTTAATGCTCCAATAGATGCCTTAAATTCATCGTTAGATAGAGAACTTTGTTTTTGTGCTTCTTGTAGTTGGAGAATTCTTTTTTCATTTAATAGATTTAGAAGTCTTCTTTCAGGCAAACCCTTTTTTTTATATAAAGCTCCATTAACTCCTATTTCTATTATTTTCTTTTTTTGAACAGAAAGTTTTATTATTTTTTTATTTTGTAAATATGTTAATGCTCTTAATACAGAAGTTTTATCTAATTTTGACTTTTTACAAATTTCACTTATTTCTTCTTTAAGGTATGGGAAAATTTTTCTTTCATTTGGACTCAAAGATTCAATTAGTTTTTCATTCATTTTATTATTAAAGAATTTGTATTAAAAAAGGTTTTGTGTTTAGAAATCTGAGACTTCTAAATGTTGTAATTTTTTATAGTCAGAATTAATAGACTCTCTTTTAGATTGTGCATCTTTTTTTATTTTTGAATATTGTTTACTGATTTTTTTTGGAATTTCATTCATAGCATATATGAATTCTTCATAGCTTTTATCCCCTAAAATTAAATCACACAATTTCTCAGAAAATTCAATTTGATTTCTTCCCTCTCTAATTTGAGTTTTGCCATTTTCATTCGTTCTATAGAGAGAAATCTTTTTTAGTTTTTGCCTTTCTAAAAAAATTTCAATAATTCGGTGTGGGGGGTTGAAACTGCAACTAACGTTTGGATCTTCTTTTATTATTTTTATAGAATTTTGTTTATAATTTACGTTTAAGGTTATTGATTTTTTGAGTTGAGTCCGATTTCCAACTTCAAATATATAATTTTTCATTAAAACAATATTATCAATGATTCTAGAAAAGTTTTTCATAAACAATTCTTTATATGCATCTTTTGAGTCATTTATTTCATCATTAATTTTTTCAATATCATATTTGGAATATTCATTTTTTCCTATAGCCTTCTCTACATTTCCAACTTCTAAATTTTCAAGTTTTTTTAATTGTGTTTCAAGTTTCATAAAATTCTTTACAGCTTGTGGTTTAAAAATCTTGTTAATTATAGATTTCTAGTCATCCAAGTAGGCATTCCTAAAACTAATCCAAGTGTTTTTAAATCATAAATATCTCTTTTTTGTTTGAATGAAATAAATTTCATTTTTAGTTTGTTTTTGTTGCAGAGTTTTATGTTTTGTTTTATTCTTGCTAAAATTCTGGATTTTTCTTTTCCACTGGAATTTATAATTTC
>CAZEZA010000044.1:0-4064 GCA_964516415.1 Candidatus Woesearchaeota archaeon
ATATTATTATAGATATTCCTTATGGAAAAACAGCAAAAGTAGATAAATCAAAAGCATTAAAATTAAAGAAAAAATTTAAGCAACTTGGAAAACATTTCAAAGTAAAACTAAGGTGCGTTTTGATTCCAGCAAAGGAACCTATGGGAAATGGGGTTGGTCCTGCATTGGAATTAATTGATGTAATTAAAGTTCTAAATCCAAAAGAGAAAGGGCCAGAAGATCTAGAAAAAAAATCTTTATTTTTAGCAGGAGAACTTTTAGAGATGACTAAAAAAGCAAAAAAAGGAAAAGGAATTGAGATGGCAAAGGAAATTCTTGATTCAGGGAAAGCATTTGAAAAATTCAAACAAATCATCAAGGCTCAGGGAGGGGATTTGAAAAGAATAAAATCCGCTAAATTCAAAAAAGATATTTTATCAAAAAAAACAGGAAAAATTTTTGAAGTAAATAATAAAAAAATAAACTCTTTAGCAAGAATTTCTGGATGTCCTACAGATAAATTTGCTGGACTTTATATTTATATTGATGTAGGGAATAAAATAAAAAAAAGAGAAAAAATTTTGACAATTTATTCAGAATCAAAATCAAGGCTTAGACAAGCGATTAATTTTTATAATAATCAAAAACCAATTAAGATAAAATAATTTGCAACTATCTTTTTAAACTCTTTTTTTCTATTTGATTTATGGCAGAAATTGGTTACTTAAGAAATATTGTCAATTATTTTAAAAAAAATTTAGCAAAAGGTTATACTTTGGAATCTCTTAAATGGTCATTAGTTAAGCAAGGGTATTCTAGAACATTAGTTGAAAAAGCAATTGAACAAGTGAATAAAGAATTAGCAGAAAAAGCACCAGTTCTTAAAGAAAAACCAAGAATAAAATATGAAATTATTGACGAGAATGATAAACCAATTTCTATAAAAAAATCTTTTTGGAGAAGAATTTTTGGATTATAGTAAGCTTTAAAACCTATTTCTATTAATTATAAGTATGCCTCCATCGCGTAATGGTATCGCACCGGTCTTGAGAACCGGGCCCTTGTGGCTTCCCCGTTCGATTCGGGGTGGGGGCGTTGAATGGGGCTTTAGCCCCATATAATTCTCACTGAATCTCACTGGTTAAATTCAAAAATTATTTTTCTTCCACGTTTTTATTTGGGCGAGCTTTTAGGAAAGTGACAAATTAAAATATTAATAACAGCTTTTCTAAGAGCGAGTAGTTGGGGCGTTTAGGGGAAAAGTTTAAAGTAAGAGAATTCTTTGATTTTTTATGAGATTTAGAGATATTTTTGTATGGCTTGTAGTTTTTATAGTTGGTAGTTTAGTAGTAACTTTTCTGATATATCCAAATAGTTTTCAGTTATTTAAACAAAATATTGCTTCTAAAATAAATAGTAATGTTATCTCTTCTTTGCAAACTCCCTTCGATTTTAAGTGCGAAGAGGGGTTAAACGAATGGTTAAAAACAGAGAAAGTAAAATTATCTTCTTCTGTTTCTATTAATGTTATAGAGAAAAAAACTTTTACAAATAAAACAGAACTTTTAGAGTATGTTGATAATTGGAACGCATTTAATGAATATGAGATAAAACAAAAAATAGAAGAAATCACTAAAATGCCAGAACCCCAAGGAACTTCTGATTTAAAGAGAGAAGGAGAATATAATTTTGTTCTTGATTTTGATTATAAAGAAGGAGATATAAATTCTATGAGGATGGTTGTTACAAAAGGTTATTTTGATAAAGAAACAATATGTGATGAAACTGTGGAAGGTTCAAGTGGAACAATAGAATGTGATATTTCTGATGCAGGGGAAGGGGAATTTAAAGCCGAAGCTTACGTAGATGCAATAGATAAAATCTGGGCAGGGCAGATAGATATAGTGTTGATTAAAGAAGAAGGAGAAATTGATTATAATAATGTAGCTATTTTAATTATTGGAATCTGTGATGGTGAAGAATTAACATTTTAACCCTCCCCTTCAAACCCCTCAAGCACCCTTGTATCAGGACTCAAAACAAAAACATGGTCTTCTTTGAATCTCAATCCTCTGTAAATTTTTTGCCACAATTCTCTCTTTGCTTTGTCTTTGTAAAAACTCCAATAATCTTTGGGATTTGTCTTATTCAATATTTTCCAAAAAGCATCTTGAACATTTGGATTAGGGTATTTTGTAAAAATAATACTATTACATTCCTCACCAGGAAAATCCATTCCTCTTGAAGCCCGAGTAGAAAAAAGAACATCTATTTTCCCCCTCTTAAATCTCTCAATTAATTCTCCATTTTTATTTTCATTTTGAACATTTCTTAATTCTTCCCTGCTAATCAAATTCTTAAGTTCAAAATTTCTTAATTCATCTCTTGTAGGCAAATCAATAAAAGCATTAACATGAACTAAAACAGGTTTCATAGCACTTTCAACACATTTATCCAAAGCTCTAAGATAATCCTTACGAGAAAATTTTCCACTAGAAAAATTAGAATACTTGCAATCCATCTCCAATCCAGTCCTCTGAATTTTAATCCTTCCTTGTTTTCCTGTTTCAGCTTCAATTATTTTAAAATCATTTAAACCAAAAATCTTTTTCAAAACTTCTTCAGAATGAATTGTTCCAGACATTAAGACAATAATTTTATTTTTATCAACCATTTCTTTAAACTTTTTTTCTAAATTAGTCGTGACTAAGCTTGCAATCAACCCTCGCTCTTGTTTATTAACAGTAACATAAGTTTCTTCTAAAAATTCATCAAAAGCCCGCACTATTCCATAAACTTCAAACACATAACTTTCAGGGTCAATCTCTTCTACAAACTCACTATTTCTCATATAAACTCCAAACAAATCATAAATTCCTGTTTCTTTTAAAGGAATAATCTCGCCAGTTTCAGTAGCTTGGTAAAATCTTTTATTTTTTTTAATTTGTTTAATTATTCTCAAAAGTTCTTCTACAATCTGATAAGTTTCTTCGCTAACTCCTACAATTTGTATAAGTGAATTTTGTAATCTTTCAATATTCAAATTACTTTGATTAGCAAAACTATCCAAGAATTCATCACACTCGTCAATAATTTCAATTTCTGTCAAAGGTTTTCTTCCTAAAATAGATTCACATTTATATTTAAAAGAATTAAACACAAGAACATCTGAATCAATATAAGAATTAAACTGCTCATAAAATTTACACCCCGGAGTTCTTTGATAAAAAGCAAAATCTCCTCCACCAATCCCAGTATAAATTCTTTTCTTTGCTTTTCCAAAATTCAATTCATATTTTTCAGGCATAACAGGTGACCAATAAGGACAAACAGGAGCAATAGACATTCTCTTAACATCTTTTATAGAAGAAAAATCAGTTACTTTAATTCTTTTATTCTGCTTCAAATATTTTCTAATTCTCCCTAAGTTCTTTTCTTTAATTTCTATTTTGCAAGGAATATTATGATTGTCAGCAGAAATATCTTTTCCTATTGTTTCTCTAATCTCTTCTTTTTTCCCAGCAAAAATATCATGAAGTTTAGAATTAATTTCTTTTTTAATTTTAGGAACAGCATTTTGATTATCCTCTAAAAATTTGCACTTGTGATTATTTCTCCCAGTTATAACACTAATTTTTAATCTCTCTCCATTATCTTTTAACAAATATTTCTGTTCGCTATAATCTTTTTTATATTGGTTTTGCAAATTTTTTCCAGGAACAACAACAGAAGCCTTCCCTAACTTTCTAGCAATATTCAAAGCAATAGCACTTTTTCCTGTTCCGCAAATTCCATGAACAAAAATAATCTTATTTCCTTCTTTAATAGAATCTAAGATTTCTTTAACAACATCTTCCTGTGTTTTTCCATTAGAGAATTTCAATGGTTCGAGAAATTTGTTATTTTGATATAAATTCCATGTCATAGGTAATTTGAAATTTAGAGAATGTTATAAATTTTATTGCTCTCAGACTATCAAATATTTTACAAAGGTTTTATTAAAAAATAAAGAGATTCATTTGCGTAAGATTCATATCCTTTCATAATTTCTATTTTAAATCCTATATTACAAAGAGGAGCATTAT
>CAZEZA010000045.1:0-4007 GCA_964516415.1 Candidatus Woesearchaeota archaeon
TGCTAATGTAAAAGGTTGGGCAGGAAACTGGGATGCTGTTTATGATAATATTTTACTCAGAGCTAAGATAAAAAAAGAAATTGTTGATTTTGCAGAAAAAACTGGAAACGAAAAAATTCTGGAAGCAGGTTTTAATTCTTTAGCAAATCATATGTTTCATAAAATTTCTGATGAAGTAAGAGAAGAAATTGGATTGCCTTTAAGTGAGCGAGTTTTTCCTGAATGGCAAAAATGGTTTAATGAAGAAATTAAGAAAAGAATTATTTAGTAAGTTATTTAAATAAATGTTTGTTTGATTGGTTATGAATAAATATAAAAGTAAATTTAGAGATTCTAAGTATATACCAGGGGATAAATATGAATTACAAGCTGCGAAAAAGGAAATAGAGGTAGAAGAATTATATAGGAAAAAAAATAAAGATTCTAAACAAATAGACGAAATGGTGGAAGAATTTTTAGAGATAGGTAATCTTTATAGGCAATCTTGGGAGAGTAATAAATTAAGAAAGATTGGGAATAAGAAAAAGGCTAGGCAAAATTATTCACAAGCACTTAAATTTGCTTCAGATAAACAAAAACAAACAATTGAAAAAGAGTTAAAAAAAATAAATGAAAGGAATGAAAAATTTTCTTTTTTAAAAGGAAAAGGATTAGAAAATAGATTTGTTTTTGCAATTTTTTCAATGGGGTCTCTTTTGTTTGCTTTATTTTTTACTTCTCTTAGTTTAACAGGATATTCTATTAGTGGATTGACTGAGGAAAGTTTTCGTTTTGGGGGTGTTGTTTTATTTGTCTTAGGATTAGTTTTTGCATTTAGTTATATTAAAAATAAGAAGTGATTTTAGTTTTCTAAACATTTATTAATTTAATTTTCATTCTTTGTTTGATAAAAGATGGTGTATAGAAGACCCAATGTAAGAGATATTCTTAGAAAACATAGTGCAAGGATTGAGGGGCAAATAAAAACTTCTAATTCTGGTAATGTTAATTATAGTCGGGAGTATGTTAAGTTTAAACAAGAGATGGCTCCTGATCTGACAAAATATGAAAGGTGGTGTCGTAGTTTAGGGAATCTAATAAAATTAAAGATTTCTAAAAAAGACGAAGATAGAATCAAAAAGGAACTTGAAATTGCTCATCTTGATCTTGAACCATGGCAAGTTTTAACTTTAAGTATTATGACTTTTTTGAGTGTTTTTATTTTTGGTATTTTAATTTCTGTTTCAATAACTTTGATTAGAGGGAATATTGCATCTTTTCCATTTTTGTTTTTCTTTTTAATTGTTATTTTTTCTTTGTTTTTATTTTATTTTGTTACTGGATATCCTACAAGATTAGCAAATAATTGGAGACTTAAAGCTTCTTCACAAATGGTCCCTGCAATTTTGTATGTTGTAGTTTATATGAGACATACACCTAATTTAGAGAAAGCAATTTCTTTTGCTGCAGAACATTTGCAGTATCCTCTTGCACTTGATTTTAAAAAAGTATTTTATGATGTATCTATTGGAAAGTTTTCTACAATTAAGGAAAGTCTTGATAATTATCTTGAGACATGGAGAGATTATTCTATAGAATTTATTGAGGCTTTTCATTTAATTGAAAGTAGTTTATTTGAGCCAAGCGACGAGAGAAGGATTTCAACTTTAGAAAAAGCTTTGCAAGTTGTTCTTGACGGGGTTTATGATAAAATGTTGAAATTTACCCATAATGTCAAGAGTCCTTTGACTAATGTTTATATGCTTGGAGTTGTTTTACCAACTTTGGGATTAGCTTTGATACCTTTAGCTTCTGCAATGATTGGAGATTATTTGAAATGGTATCATATTATTATTTTATTTAATTTGATTGTTCCTTTTTTTGTTTTTTATCTTACTGATAAAATTATGATATTAAGACCAGGAGGGTATGGAGAGAAAAATTTGTTAGAAAGAAATCCTCTTTATCCTAAATATAAAAGTAGGAAACCTTATTTCAGGGCTTTTTGGATTTGTTTGCCTTTTTTTATACTTGGATTGTTGCCTTTGATTTTTCAATACACTCCAATTCCCGGATTATTTGGTTTGCAGAAGGATTATGCTTTTTCTGAAATTGGATTAGGAATGTTTGGTGATGAAATGATTTTTGGTTTTAAGGAAGCGGGAAATGGTTTTGTAGGACCTTTTGGAATTGGGGCCTTAATTTTGAGTATGTTTATTCCCTTAGGAATAGCTTTGTTTTTTTCAGTGGCTTTTAATAATAGGACAAAAGAGTTAATTAAAGAAAGAGAAAAAACAAAACAACTTGAAAAAGAATTTAATAATTCTTTATTTCAATTAGGAAATAGGCTTGGGAATGGCATGCCTCCTGAACTTGTTTTTGGGAAAGTTGCAGAGTCTTCTAAGGGATTAAAGACAGAGGATTTTTTCAGGAGAGTTAATTATAACATAAGGCAAATGGGTATGAGTGTTGATAAAGCTATTTTTGACCCGAGGAGGGGGGCACTTATTTATTATCCTTCTGATTTAATTGCAACAAGTATGAGGATTCTTATTGAATCTTCAAAAAAAGGTTTAAAGATTGCTGCTATGGGTTTGATGAGTATTTCAGAATATGTGAAAAACCTTCAGAAAATTACAAGTAGGTTAAAAGATATGCTTGCAGAAATTGTTTCTGATATGAAAAGTAATATGACTTTTCTTGCTCCTTTGCTTTCAGGAATTGTTGTTGGTTTGGCAGTAATGATAACTTCTATCTTGAATAAATTAAATTTAGCTTCTTTAGGTGGTGGAGAGGTAGGAGGTATAGGAAATATAGAAAGTTTTATTGATATGTTTAATATAGTGAAGATGATTCCTCCATATTATTTACAAATTGCTGTGGGTGTTTATATAATCCAAATAATTTTTATTTTAACAGGAACTTTAGTTACAATAGATGCTGGTGAAGACAAACTTGAGAAAACAAACAAAACAGGAAAGAATCTTATGAAAGGAATTCTTCTTTATTTTGTTACAGCTCTTTTAGCGACTTTAGCATTGTTCTTATTAACTTCAGTTGTATTAGGGGGGTTGGTTGGTTAGATAACTTTATTAATTATATTTCTTTTTTTATTTTATGACACCACAGGCGTACCCCGAAATATTTTCTACGAAAATATTTACAAAGGGCAAAAGAGGGATTATCCCATTTTATGTTATTGCAATTTTAATAGCAGTTGCAATTATTGCAATAATTATGATTACTATTTTTGTATTTAAAGGAAAAGGAGTTTCATTAATAGACCAAGTTAAAGATTTATTTAAAGGAGTAGGATAGGAGTTTGAATATGACAGAATTAACAATAAGTCAGGTTATAAAAATAATTATTGGAGTTTTTGTAGTTGTAGTTGTAGTTGGGGGGGTGTATTTATTTTTTAAAAATTATGTTATTGATTTTGTTAAAAATTTGTTTGGAGGGGAAACCGAAACCCCTGCATTTTTTTTAAGTTTATTCAAATGAGAAATAAGAAAGGATTTTTATTGGCTTCAGAAACTTTGAAAATTATAATTGCAGTAATTTGTATTGGGTTTTTAGTCTACTTTTTAGTTTCTTTATACTTGACTAGTAAAAGTTCAAAAGATTTAGAATTTGCAAAAGAATCTTTAAATTATTTAAATGATGAAATAAAAAATGGAAAAACAGAAATAGAAATTTATAATCCTAAAAGTTGGGTTATTGGTATCTGGCCTCATGAAGTAGATGTTGGTGGAATAATTTTAGGGATAGGGACAACAAGGGAGGAAAGAATTCCAAAAGCGTGTTCAAATATGGGTTGGGAAAATTGTATTTGCATTTGTAAAAATGATAATCCTGATGAATGTGATAATAATGGGGCTTGTTTAGAGAACACATTTGAGATAGATATTGTAGAAAAATCAATTAAAATAGAAGAAGTTCCTTTTAAGATTAAAATAGAAAATAGTATTATATTTGAAGAATGAATATAGATAATTTATTAAAATATTTAATGTGGATTGTTTTTTTT
>CAZEZA010000046.1:0-2409 GCA_964516415.1 Candidatus Woesearchaeota archaeon
CTGAAGAATGTTTTAATTGTGGTATTTCTGGAGAAAGATTAAGATTGTTTGATGCAATTTCTGGAAAAGGAATTGTTAAAATTTGTAAAGAATGTGCTTCTAAAGAAAACATACCTCTGGTTAAAAAATTAGAAGAAACTCCCCTTTACCAAAATCTAAAAACAAACTTAACTGAAAAAAGCAAAACAGTTTATGAGCGACTTTCTAATATCTCGGGATATGATTTAAAGAACAGAAAAACACAAGAAGAGAAAGAATTATTAAAAAAACAAGAAACTACTTTAAGAGATATTGTGGATAAAAATTTTTATAAGGAAATTCCAAAAAAAACAAAAGATAAATTTTTAGTTAATAATTTTCATTGGATTATTATGAGAGCAAGAAGATTAAAACATATTACTCAGCAACAACTTGCAAGAGAAATTAACGAATCAGAAGCCGCAATTAAATCAATAGAAAAAGGGATTCTGCCTGAAAATAATTATAATTTTGTTAATAAACTTGAAGATTATTTGAAGATAAAAATTATGAAAAAAGAATTTGCAGAAAAAAATAAAGAAAAACCTAAAGAAATTAGTTTTGATGCAACAACTACCAAAACTTTAACAATCTCTGATTTACAGGAAATGAAAAGAAAAAAAGAGGCAGAAATTTTTGGGAAAAATATCGAAGTTCCTGAAAATAGTGAAGAGGATTCTATTGCTGAAGAAGATTTATATGAAGATGAAGACGATTTAATTTTTGAAGAGTAATCATAATCTTTAAAAACTAAAAATTGATGAATTAATTATGGAAATTAATATTCTTGAAGATTCAAAAGACGAAATTAAAGTAGAAATTGAAAATTTGACAATAGCAGAAATTCTTAGAGTTTATCTTAACAAAGATTCTTCTGTTACATTTGCAGCATGGAAAAGAGAACATCCAACAGAAAAACCAATTCTAAAAGTTAATACTAAAGGAAAAACAGCAAAAAAAGCAATTAATGACGCTGTTAATTCTATAACAAAGGATTTAGACAAGTTGGAAAGTGATTTTAGTAAGTTAAAATAAATTTATAAACTTCCAAAGTATATTATTTTATGACAAAAAAGAGAAGCGAAAGAAAAGAGGCGTGGTTTAGAATTATTGTTGCAATTATCACAGGTATAGTTCTTGCAGTTTGGAGATATTTGATTGTAATGCTTGCAGTGATAAACTGGTTTATTGCAGTATTCAGTGGAAAAAGAAATAAAGAATTAGCTATGTTTTGTGAATATTGGAATACTGAATGGTATAAATTCATAAGATATTTAACTTTTGTATCAAACAAAAGACCATTTCCATTTACAAGTATGGAAAGGATTAGTAAATTCCAATAACATTACAATAATTCTTATTAATTCATTTTTCTTATGTAAATTATGAGTAAAAATAAAATTTCTACAGGAAGTTATGATTTCAATAAATGGCTTTTTGGAGGTTATGAAAAAGAAATTATAACTATGATTGCAGGACCTCCTGGTTGTGGAAAAACAAACTTTTGTATATTAGCTTCTTGCAGTCAGGCAAAAAAAGGAAACAAAGTTATTTTCATGGATACAGAGGGAGGATTTTCTGTTGATAGAGTCAAACAAATTATTGGAGAAACTCATGAAGAAATTTTAAATAATATTTTCTTGCTAGAACCCACAAATTTTGAAGAGCAAAAAAAATGTCTCCAGAAATTATTAGACAAAATAAAAAAAGAACATGTTAGTTTAATTGTTATTGATGGGATGGCTATGCTTTATAGATTAGAATTAGGAGATGCAATTAAATCTAAAGAAGATGAAAAAATAAAATCAATTAATAGAGAAGTAGCTAAACAAATGAGAATTTTAGCAGAGATTTCCAGGAAACAAGAAATTCCAATTATTATTACTAATCAAGTTTATGGAGGATATTTGTCTGAAGAGGATTGGAAAAAAGGTGTTGAAAGAGAAACAAATATTGTCGGAGGAGATTTGTTTAAATATTGGAGCAAGTGCATAATTGAATTGCAGAACAAAAATGGAAAAAAGAAAGCAATACTTAGAAAACATAGAAGTTTGCCTGAAAAAGAAATGAGTTTTATAATTAAGAATAAAGGAATTTTTAAGAGAAGTTGGATATGAAAAATATAAATCTCAAGAAGAATAAATTATAAAAATAAAAAATAGATTTGATTTAATAAAATTAGATTATTTTTTCTTTTTCTTTTTTGTTGTTTTCTTTTTTGTTGTTTTCTTTTTCTTTGCAACCTTCTTTTTTGCCATGGTAGTCACACCTCCAATAATTAATATTTTTAATATTAAGAAGTATTTAAATTTTTTTATAATTTTATTTAACTTTGTAAATTGCTATTACATAGGCAGTTACTCCTCTTCCTTCTTCTCTTCCCTCTTCCTC
>CAZEZA010000046.1:2509-3880 GCA_964516415.1 Candidatus Woesearchaeota archaeon
CCCATTCCTCATTACTTTTGCACTTTGGATTAAAACAAAATATCCATGGCTTTCGTCCTTTACTCAATCTCATTAACATTGGAAAACCACAATGCTCACAAACTTTTTCTGTTTTTTTAATCACTCCATTAGGAGGCAAAGAATAAGTTGTCTTACAATCAGGATAAGCATCACATGCAACAAACTGCCTTCTTGTTTTCCTAGAATAAGTTATCGCCAAATTCCCCTTATCACACACAGGACATTTTGTCAATCTGTTTTCTATTCTCTGTTGTTCCCTCAAATCAAGATTCGCCTGCAAAAGTTCTTTCCCAATTTTCTCCTCATTCTTCCCAAAATCTTTAGAAATATTCACAATCGCTTCTTTCGCTTCCTTAATTATTTCATTTTCTCTTTTAACCTGTTTCGCCTTTCCCTTTATCCCAATCAATTGCTCCATCTCTCTCTCAAATTTTCTTGTAAGTTCCTCATCAATAATAATAGGAGAATATTTTTCCAAAGTATCAATTAAAGAAAGCCCTAAAGGAGTTGCCTCAATAGATTTATTCTTAACATAACCCCTATCATAAAGTGTCTCAAGAATCGAAGCCCTTGTCGCCTTTGTTCCCAAATTCTTTTTCTCAAGTTCAGAAACAATTGAAGCAGGCGAATACCTATTAGGTGGTTGAGTCATTTTCTGCTCTGTTCTTGAATCCACAATCTCCTTCTCACCTTCAACATCAGGAATTTTTTCCTCTTTCAATTTTGAAGGATAAAACTCTAACCAAGACTTCTTTCTAATAACCTGACCCTTAACACCAAACTTCAAACCATCAACAACAGCACTAACTTTTTTGTCATCAATAATCGCAGGATCACAAAACAAAGCCAAAAATCTCTTAACAATTAAATTATAAATTTTCTCATCTTCTCCAGACAAAATCTGCTTATTCCCAGTCGGATAAATAGATGGATGCGCAGGATCTATTTTCTTTCCTTCAACAGGAATTCTTTTTGTAATTAATTTCTCAACATTAAACTCTTTTGCTAACTTCTTCAAAATTTCTTTATATCCAACTGCTTCAGGCAATTTCTGAGAAGAAGTTCTTGGATAAGAAATTAATCCAGAAAGATATAATCCCTGAGCAATTCTCAAAGTCTTAGAAGGAGTAATTCCATAAAATCTATATGCCTCTGTCTGCAAATTAGTCAAATTAAAAGGAACATTGGGAAATAATTTCTTCTCTGTCTTTTTAGTTTCACAAACCGCCTTCTTACCAACTAAATTCTCAAACTTTTTCAAATCTTTTTTCTCAAAAATATCTTTAACATGTTTTAACTCTAAATTCTTAATTCCCTTAAGCCGAATAAAAATCTGCCAATAAGGTTCTG
>CAZEZA010000047.1:0-3607 GCA_964516415.1 Candidatus Woesearchaeota archaeon
ATCTTTACTCTCCAAATCTTTTAAGAAATTCATATGTTTATGATATTTCAATTTATTTTCACTGATATCTGGGATTGAATTATAATATCTTACTTCTTTAATTTTCAGGTCAAACTTTTTTGAGATTAAATCTGCTAATTTAAGAAAATCTATTTCTTTAACATCAATTATTTGATTAGCATTATGATACCAATTATTCCCATCTATAAACATTATTGCAATTTCCTCCATGGGTTTTCTTAAGAATTCTAGATAATAAACTTTATGGTAAAAACCCGGTATTTCTCCGAAGAGTCATACCGGGGACTTAATAATTATAATAATTATAATAAGTATATAAATTTATCGAGACAATCCCCCTTCCTCCTAAAAAACTTCCCCTCCCAACTCCTCTTCTAGTCCCAGTAAATATTACAGAATAAATATTTTTAGAAGTTTCTAAGATGTATAAAGATTCTTTTATTCTAACTTTAGTCATATAAATTTCTCCATGTAAACAATTTTATCTTTAGTGGGTTCTAAAACCAAATCACCTTTTTTGTTTGCAGGGAATATAATTTTTGAATTTTTAATTTCATTTGAAATCAGACCACCCTTTCTCAAATGCCATGCTCCTAAAAAAACCAGAATGGTATTAGTAGATTTATTTTCATATTCTTTTATTTTTTTAATTTGATATTTTTCTCTTTTATTAACTAATTCTTCTATTTCTTTTTCCTCTTCTTTTGTTACCTTTTCATTATTATTAATTTTATTAGAAATATTTTTAGAAAATCCGAAATCCTTAAAATCAATGCCAATCAATTTAATATTTTTTTCCTTGCATAAAGAAACTAATTTTTCAACATCTTCAAAAGGCATCATCAAAGAATGTTTTTTATTTTGTAAAAAAGAAGAATAATCTTTATCAGATATAATAGAAATATCCTGCATATCTTCAGATAAAACAAACTCTGGTTTTATTTCTTCGATAAGTTTTTTTTGCTCAGTAAAATCATCAATAAACCCATGAGTCATTCCTAAAAAAATAAAATTCATCTTACATCCAATATTTTATACTTGTTCCACTGCTGTAAATTTTGTTATCTAATAAAGTCAATCCTTCATAAGATTTTATTTTTTCATCTTTAACAGCTTTGTTTTCTGAAGCAACTTTTTCTAAATGTTCCATATGAATTTCTCCATTTTAATTAAAAATCAAGAGAAGAGATATTATTTAAAGTTTGTTAATTTCCTAATCCCCAACTTCCCCTCCCAACTTCTCAACTTCTTCCTTAACATCCTCAACTAATTCCTCTTTTATTACTTTTAATTTCTCTCTTCTTTTTTCATCCCTTTCTTTTTCATTATTTAAATTTCCAATTTCTAAAATTATCTTTGTCGTCGCAGAATATAATTCCTCAATTCCATCTTTCTTGACTTCCTGTTTTTCTTTTTCTATTTCCTCTTTCTTTTCTTTAATCTGTTTTATCTTTTCTGAAATTTTATCATTATTCAACTTAGCTTCATTCAACAACTTAACAATACTTTCTCCATCATCTTTTCTAAATTCTGTTTGAAAATAATCTCTATGAAGTTTCACAATTTTCATTTGTTTTTCAAAAACATGAAAAAAATTAGCCAGTGCCTTAAAATCAATAACCTGCTTTAAATCAACAAGATTTTTATCTAATTCCTCTTCAAGTAACTTAATCTTTTCCTGCCTCTCCAAATCTTTCACATAATCTTCACTTTTCTTAATCTTTTCAATCTCCTCAAGAATTTTTTTATTCTCCTCTTTTTTTTCAATTACTTTTTTATCCAAGGAAATTACTGCTTCATCAATTTTGCCAAGAGTTTTATCAGTTTCAATAATTTTATTTAACTCCAATTCAATAAAAGAAAATTTCTTTAATGAATCAATAATATCTTTATTTTCTTCAAATATTTTTATCAAATCTCCTGAAAAAACCTTCAAGCTTTTTTTTATATTTCCCATTTCTTTTCCAATCAAAATCGTGGCTCTTTCATAATTCATATGCGAACTTTTATTAAAATCTAAAAAAATCTTGTTTATTCTCTCAGTAAGTTTCTCAAGTTCAACTTTTTCCAAATTCTCTAAATTTTCTATAAAATCATTTGCAGATTCAATGTATTTTTTCCTTCCTTCATCTGAAACAAATTTAATCCTGTCTTCAACTTTTTTTGATTCAATATCAACTTTCTCTGCAATATCTATCTTCTCTTTAAGTTCTTTAATAAAAACATCAATCTTTTCCTGAACCAAAATAAGAACTTCTTTTTCTCTAACTTCAATTTCTTTTCTTTTTTTCTCAATCCAATTTCCAATCTCAGAAAAAGCAATTTTTTCTTGTTCTACTTTTGGTTCTTCTTTGTTTTCTAATATTTTCTTTAAAAAATTAAATAATCCCATAAAATATACAAGAGTGTTAGCTTAAAAAATTTCCCTTTCTCCAAAACATTTAAATTCCTTTCTTTCCTTTCTTTTTTATGAAAAGAGGAGTGATTGTTTTACTTTTGTTAGGAATTCTTTTAGTTTCACCTTTAGTCTTAGCTCAGGAGCAAGCTCAAACTTATTCTGGTTTCAACAGATTTATTGATGATGTTAAAATGTTTTTTACTTTTGGAGATAATAAAGTAATGCTAGCATTAGAAATTAGAGAAAAAGAAGTTAATTCTGCTATGGTAAATACTGAAAATGGAGATGATAAAGACGCAGAAAAAAATCTTGAAAGGGCTAGGGAAAGACTTCAGTTTGTTCAGACTGGAGTTTCAGAAGATACTGCCGAGGATGTAAAAATTAATGTTGATGAAACGATTAGTAAAATGGGTGTAGAAGAAAGGTTGCCAAAGATTTTCGAGACATATTTTTTAGAAGAAGAAAAAACAGGGCTTACAGCAGAATTAATAATTGAGGTTGAAGGTAAAGAAGGGCAGACATTAACAAGAGAGGTGGTACGAGACGAAGGGAGTGGTCAAAATAAAATTAGGGTTGTTGTTGAAGGAGAAACTCAAGGGCAAATTCAAGAGCAGACTAGGACAAGAGAAATTGAAACAAGAATGAATGAGATTGACGATGCAATTGCAGATATAATAGTTAAGAGTATGGTTGTTGAGAATGAGGATGTGACTCCAGATTCTAATGTAGTTGACAGTGGGTTAGATAAAGGCCCTGGTGAACCAGGAGTAGTAGATGAAGATTAAAAATGAAAAGAAAAATTAATAAGAAAGTTGTAATATTTTCATTACTGGCTCTTGGATTTCTAGCTCTAACTTTTTTTGTTGATTGGATATTTATTATAGGAGCAGTAATTTTAATGTTTCTAAATCAGAAAGAGTTGATGAAAAAGAAATAATTATTTCTTATGCTTGTTAAACAAAGTTTGTCCTATAAATCCAATTAAAAAAAGTAATGCAGTAGTAAGATAAATAATTGCTCCAACACAATCTCCTCTTAATAAAAATCTCACTCCTCCAATTGCAAATATAAAACTTCCAAATAAAAACCAGATTTTTGATTCAAATATTTTTCTTATTTTTTTCATTTTCTTATTTTAACAAATTCATAAACAACAGAAAATTTCCCACGAATTCTAACAATACTAAA
>CAZEZA010000048.1:0-3332 GCA_964516415.1 Candidatus Woesearchaeota archaeon
GGATTAAAGTAAATGAATTTGGAATGAGCATCACAGCGATGGATCCTGCAAATGTTGCAATGGTTGAGTTTAAACTTCCGAGAAATTATTTTTCTCAATTTGAAACAGACGATGAAATTTTAGGAATTAATTTAGATAATTTAAAACAAATTTTGAAAAGATGCAGTTCTGGAAGTTTTTTAATTTTAGAAAAAAAAGGGAATTTATTGAGTATCCAAATTCAAGACAGAATTAAAAGAAATTTTACATTAAATCTTATTGAGATAGAAGGAGAAGATAAAAAAATGCCTGATTTGGAATTTAGCTCAAAAGTAGAATTAAATTCAGTTGATTTGATTGCTTCTATTGAAGATTGTGGAGTTGTTTCTGATGCTTGCTCGTTTATAATTGAAGATGGAAAATTTATTGTTGAAGCAAAAGGGTTGAATTCTGCAAGATCTGAATTCTCCGGAGATGAAGCAAAGATAGAAGCAGAAAATTGTAAAGCAAAATATAGTTTAGAATATTTACAAAAATTCATGAAAGGTGCGAAACTTTGTGAAAAATCAATTTTACAATTTGCAAATGACCACCCATTGAAAGCTAAATTTAAAACAGAACATATGGAACTTAGTTTTATTTTAGCTCCTAGAGTTGAAACAGAAGATTAAAAGATTTCTAATAAAATTTATAAGCAGGTAAATACTAAAAGTATTATGAAAAAGAAAGGTGATAAGAGAACGCCAACGCTTTCTTTAACAAGAAATCATAGAGGGCAGGTAACTATTTTTATTGTAATTGCCGTGGTAATAGTTAGTGTGGTTGCATTATTTTTTCTTTTCAGAAGTGGCGTCAAAGTTCCGGGAATTGGAATAGGCAAGGAAACAAGTCCTTCTTCTTTTTTAGAATCCTGCATGGAAGATAAAATTAAAGAAACTATTGAAATTATTTCTTCACAAGGAGGTTATATAGATAATCCCCTCAACAAAACTTTTAAATTTGCAAATGAAAATGTTTTTACAGATATTTCTTATCTTTGTTATACTCAAAATTATTATGTTTCGTGTATAAACCAAGAACCAATGTTAATTGCACATTTAAAAAATGAAATAAAAAATTATATATCCGAAGATGTTAAAGATTGTTTTGATGGATTAACTTCAAGTTTAGATAAACAAGGATATGCTGTAAATGTAGAATATAAGGGATTTGAAGTGGAGTTAATAAATGAAAAAATTGTTATTAATATGGATGCAGAATTGACATTAACAAAATCAGGAGAAACAACAAAGCAAGAAGATTTTAAAATTATTACTCCAAGTAAGTTTTATGATTTAGCACTTGTTGTTCAGGAAATTGTAAGTCAGGAAGCAGAATTTTGTAATTTTGAATATGTGGGTTATATGCTCCTTTATCCTCAATGGGATATAGATAAATTCAGGACAAGTGATTCAACAATAATATATACTGTTGAACACAAAGACAGTAAAGAAAAATTCAGATTTGCAATAAGAGGTTGTGTAATCAGGCCCGGACTTTAAAATGATAAAAAAAATAAAAAATAAAAACAAAGAATTTATTTTATTACTTATTGTAATATTCCAAGTTCTTTTATTAATTAATATGGCTACTGCTAATAGTTATATAATATCTAAAACTGATTCTTTAATTGAAACAAAAATAATTGAAGAAAAAAATAATCTTAAGAATTTAATTAATTTTGGAATAAATTTATTGATAGGATTTTTATCTATAAAACAAATAGGAATTGTTTCTGCTCAGGATTTAGAAATGTGGTGTTGTCCTAAAACAAATGAGGGAGCAATTTGTCAACCTGTTTCTTCAGATTTTAATGATTGTGCTGTTAACATAATTGAAACAAGTTGCGGTGCTACTGCTGATTGTAGATTGGGGTGTTGTTTTGACACCGAAGAAGGTTTATGTTCAACAAATTCTCCACAAGGAAAATGTATAGATGATGGAGGAGAATGGAATAATGATGTGGCTTGTTCAACTTCTGAATGTAGAAAAGGATGTTGTGTTTTGGGAGGCAATACTCAATTTACTACAGAAAAAAATTGTGAAATAATTTCTTCTTTTCAAGGTTTTAATAAAGATTTTAGGCAAATTTGGAATGAAGTTGATTGCTTGGCACTTTCTGCAAGCCAATTTGAAGGAGCTTGTGTTTTTGGTGAGGGGGCTTGTAAATTTGAAGCAGAAGTTGATTGTTTATCCGACGGAGGCAGATTTTACAAAGATTTTTTATGTTCTCATGAAGGTTTAGAAACAAATTGTGAAAAACAAGACCACGTTGGTTGTGTCGAAGGGAAAGATGAAATTTATTGGTTTGATTCTTGTAATAATAGGGAAAATATTTATTCATCTAATAAAGAAGATTCTTGGCATGGGGGATTAGTATTAAAAAAAGAATTAAGTTGTGGGGCAAGTTCCTCTGATAGGAATCTTGATTCAACAAGTTGTGGAAATTGTGGTCGTCCTTTAACTAAATGTTCTGAAACAAAAACCGGAGAAACACATGTGCAAGACGGAGATTTTGTGTGCAAAGATTTAAGCTGTAAAGACGCTCCTGCAAATGTTGGCACACAAGACAGGTTTAATGGAGAAACATGGTGTCTTTATGATGGATTTATTGGCGATGGAAAAGATACAGTGGGAAGTGAACATTGGAGAGCACAATGTAATGAAGGCAAAGTAGAAATAGATAGATGTGGGGAATATAGAAGTTCACTTTGTCAGGAACAGGTAATAGAATGGGAAAATAATAAATTTTCAATAGCTAGTTGTGTTATTAATAGTGCAATAGATTGCCATAAGATATCACAAGATTATGCAATAGATTCTGATATGGGTGAAGAAGAAATAGCAGAACTAATAGGAGAGATGGAAGAAAAATGTAATGAAAATATGCATTGCATGATTAAAAATGTTGATGTTAATAGATATTTTAAATTTAGTATGTGTGTTCCAAGATATCCAAAAGGAGATGATTTAACAGATGATATTGATGGTAATGGGTGTGAGATGGCAAACAGAGAGTGTAAAGTTTATTATGAAAAAGGACTTGGAGGATGGGAATGTAAAAAAAATTGTAAATGTGAATCAAAAGAATTTTCTGAACAAATGAATAATTTTTGTATTTCTATGGGAGATTGTGGAAGTTATATTAATTATATTGGAGAAGGAAAAAATAATGTAAGAATTAGAGGAAGATATGGAAATGAATTAGACGGAGATGGAAAAGAAACTGAGGTAAAAAGTTCAGATAGAGGAGATGCTCCGGCAGTTTATTCGTGGAACAAATATATAGGTTTTGCAGATGCTGTAGAGGGACA
>CAZEZA010000049.1:0-2055 GCA_964516415.1 Candidatus Woesearchaeota archaeon
AAAAAAATGAAAAAGGTAAAAAATATAAAAAAAGGGTAAGAGAAGTATCTTTATTCCACTTACAGGAAATCCTGTTATTGAATAATCTGGATTCAGAATTTTGGGAACATATTTCTTATCAGGTTGAACTTCTTTCTTACTTTCACTTGCTTCGTCATCAATATGTTTTGTCATTTTATTGGTTTGATAGTATCCTCTGATTTAATTTTGAGATATTTATTTTTATTTTATTTGGAAATATTTTCTTATCCAAATTCTTTTTTAAATTAATATAATTTTTAATTATCCCTTCTGGCTTAATTTCTTCTAATTCATCCTCTTTTAAATCAACTTGTCTTACCTCGTTGGTTTCAAATATTCCATTTCTATTTTTGTCATCTGCTATTATCCTCAGTTTAAGATATGCAATATCATTATCAACATTTACAAATTCATAACTTAATTTCAAATCTCCTGTTCCATCATTGTCTGTATCATACTCAAATGACATCATTTTTCCTCCTATTCCCATCATTAATCTTGTTCCATATTGTTTTTCAAAAGGTTGTTCCTTGGGCAAACTTTTACAAGTAGAAAGAAGTAATAATCCGGCAAGCCCTAATGCTTTAAGTTTCATATTCTCATTATAAAATTAATTATTTATAAATATTATTATCACAAACGATATAATCAATAATTCTCCCACAAAACTAATCCTCCTTCCCCATCCCTTAAAAACAAAGTATCTCCTGTATCTGTCCAAACATATTCCTGCCCATCCCAAAATAATTCATCTTCATTATCTTTGCCTTCCCCAACAATTATTTTAATTTCTCTTTTTTCTTTTAATACAAAACCCGAAAAAACAAAATTCTTCCTTCCTTCATCTTTAATGTTCCATTCATTTAAATCACAATCAAAATCACATTTATTATAAAAAATAATAATCTCATTTTCATAATCAAATTTTTTCAGCTCAATACAATTAGAACATTTCTCTTTTGATTTTTCACACAAATTAATTTCTTTTTCAATACAGTTTTCCCAAGCTTTCTTTAATTCATTTTCATATTTTCTGTTATCAAGAATATATAGATTAGCAAACCCTTCTTTAACCAATTCTAAATTTATATTTTTGTTTCCATCAAACAAATAAGCCAAGTCTCTATAATACATATCTTGTCCAGTAATTTCAATTGCCAAACTTTTATTCAAAACTAAATCTTCTAAAAATTCTTTTGCTTCATTATAATATTTTTCTCCTCTTTCAGGAGAATTAATTCCTAACAACCTAATAGATTTATTATCAATCACAATAGTATCTCCATCAATAACTCTCCTAACAATAATAGTTTCTTTTTCATTTAGGAAATTAGTTAGAACAGAATCAAGGAACGAATAATTTATTATAAACAATAAAATAATTAATGAGATTAATAGAAAAATATAATTCTTTTTAGTCATAAAATAAATTGAGAAAATAAGTGTAGGAGAAGAATACCGAAGCATTCAACATCAACCGAAGTTAATGCCTCCTACGAAATCTTTAGATTTTTATGGTATTTAAATGTAACTAATTATTCAAAAGTGATAGCAAAACAAAAAATGCGGGGGACAGGGTTCGAACCTGCGTAAGCACTAAGCTACAGCCTCTTAAGGGCTGCCCGTTTGGCCACTCCGGCACCCCCGCCGAATGATGTTCACGAGTCTTCTTATCACCCCTTGAAGCGAGTGGGCTCGTGAGCACAACTAATATTATCAGAAATTAATCATATAAAAATCTTTAGAATTATTCTTTTTTCTTTTGAATCTTAACACCAAGTTCTTCAAGTCGTTTCAAATGCGCTTGCATAACCTGTTCTGCTTGTGCAATCATTCTGATTAACTCATTTCTTTCATTTACCAAAGTATTCAATGCTCCTTGGTGAAAACCAATTTCCATTTCTTTTGGCATTTGTGGTGCTTTCGTTGCAGGTTCCTTCTGCGACGACGTAGGGGAATTTATTCCCTGCATTGGCTTTTCTTTTGAATTCAATGCTTTTTCAAGATTGTCTTTATTTATTTCTGTCATAATTT
>CAZEZA010000049.1:2155-3330 GCA_964516415.1 Candidatus Woesearchaeota archaeon
TAAGCACTTTTTGCAGCAATTGCACCTTGCCCAGATGCAACAACAACTTGTTTCAATTTATGATGTGTAACATCTCCTGCTGCAAATATTCCCGCAACAGAAGTTTTCATTTCTTCATCAACAACAACATAATCATCATCTAATTTTAATTTTAAATTTTTAACAAATCCTGTTAAAGCCACAGAACCAATTTCAATAAACAAACCATCTAATTCTATCTCTTTATTGTTTTTAATAATCAAGCTCTTAACTTTGTCTTCTCCTTTAATTTCCTTTGGGATTGCACCATATATAATTTCAACATTATCTTTATTTTCTAATTTTTTAGAATTAATATCTTCACATCTTAATTCTCCACCACGATAAATAACATAAACTTTTTTAGCTATGTCAGATAAAGCCAAAGCAGATGTAGCAGCACAATCACTTCCGCCAATAACTCCAACTATTTTATCCTTAAAGAAAAAACCATCACAAGTCACACAATAACTCACACCTTTACCATTTAATTCTTTTTCACCAGGGATATTCAATTCTTTTCTTTTAGTTCCTGTTGCTAAAATCACGGCTCTACTCTGAAAATTTTTATTTTTAGTTTCTATAATAAATTCTTCCCCCTCTTTTTTAATATTTTTAATATCTTCCATGATAAAATCAACATCATATTTTTTAACTTGTTCATAAAATTGTTTCATTAATTCAGTTCCTGACCCCTTAAACCCAGGCCAATTTTCTAATTCAAGAATTGAATTTGTAGTTCCCCCAATATCTTTTGAGACAATTCCCACTTTTAGTCCACTTCTTACTGCGTATAAGCCAGAAGTCAAACCAGCAGGTCCTGCACCAATAATAATCAAATCATATTTTTTCATAACATATAAAAATAAAAGAATATTATAAACTTTATGAAAGAGATAATAATAAAAGTTTTAAAAAAAGTTCTTAATGAAAATGGAGTTAAATTAAAAAAAGAGGAGATTGAAAAAATTTTAGAGATTCCTCCCTCAATTGAGATGGGAGATTATTCTTTTCCTTGTTTCTTTCTTAGTAAAGAACTTAAACAAGAACCTGACAAGATTGCCTTAGAAATAAGAGAGAAAATCGGAAATCCTCCTTTAGAGTTAGAGGATATTCAAACATCTGGAGCTTATATTAATTTTTTTTTGAATAGAAAA
>CAZEZA010000050.1:0-3322 GCA_964516415.1 Candidatus Woesearchaeota archaeon
CTCTTTATTTTGTGCTCCTGCAAACCCTAAGAACTCTATTTCAGGTATTTGTAATCCTGCATCAACTACTTGTCCAAAAATAGAAGTAAAATCAAATAAAGTAGAACCTTCAGATTCTTTAGCATACATTTTAAGAGGATAAGAATTTGTAGCAAGGGCATTTAGCACAATTGCTGAAGAGCCAAAAACTCCTACACCAACATCCTTAACAACATCCGCTATGCCAATACCCGTTTTAGAAAGAATTGACTTAATAAAATCTGGCAAAGATTTGTAAATACCAGAATCCAAAAAATCTTCTTTTGTATGAGCCCCACTAACAACAGGAACAATAAATTGTTTTCCATTAGAAGTTTCTCCAAAATAACCTAAAAAAATCTTTTTATCATTTTCTTTAAAGTCATAAATAATATCCCCAACACCAACTTCTTTTTCAACACCGCCAATATTTATTTTTAAATTAGGTTCAATCTTTAAATCAAAAGCTTTTTCATTCCCACATTTAATAGTAGTTTTTTGAATCAATCCTTCTTTTTCCCAATTGTTAACTTGACATGTGTTATCTAAAAATTTCTCATCTTTTTTAACTTCAATAACATCACCATCTACCCTTAATTTTACTCTTGTATCTGGGTTTTCTATATCCTCTAATTTCACTTCCAATCCTGCCACACAATCAAATCCAGGCATATAAATTTTTTCAGAAGTCTCTCCTTTTTTTAAACCCACAGTTGAAATTTTCCTAATATCATCATAAATTGAGATTGTTACTCCTTCATCATCAATTCCATCTGCTCTCAAATATCCTCTTCCATTCCAAAATCCATATTGAATATTTTTATCTTCCCAGTCTTTATCATTATTAATTTCTGGAAGATAAAAACTTGCTTTTCCAATCCCAAAAGCATTTTTAATATCATATTTTATTTTTGCTGTTAAAGTTCCCTCAACAAATTCAGGCATTGCTGATGCATTTTTCTGTTCCTTCAAAATTATTACTACATAACCAATATTATTCAAAACAGGAGAATTAAGATTTCCACTAACACCTAATGCAGCTTTTGCAGGATGAAAACCAATACCAGAAATTTCTTCAGGATATTGTCCTGTAAAAGAAATACTTTCAATTGCTTCAACATCAATTAGAGGATTAATTTTTGTTGCACCTAATTGACAAAAAATAGGAACATTTTGCTCTTCAAGTAAATCACTTCTAACAACAGCAGGAGTACAACCAAAAGGAGCAATTTGAATAATAAAATCCTGTCCAGCCTCGCACATTGATTTATCAAACTGTACAGAGGTATCTCCAACATATGAATCAAATAAACCATAATTTGGATTTGAACGAGAATAAACTGCACTCACTAAAGAAATCATTAATAACACGGCCACTAGAAAAAACATTCCAACTTTTATTTTTTTATTTTTCATTTGAAACTAATCTCCAAACCTTTATCTTCAAATAATAAATAATTATTTTGCAATTCTTCAATTGATTTTGGCAAATCTAAACTCTCTGCATTTATTTCAAGAACATCTAAATTTTCTAATTCAGATTCTAAAATATAATAATTTTCTTTTCCCCCGCCAGACAACGCATTTGAAATAATCTGTGCAGGGATTTCAATATCAAAACATTTTTCTTTTGTTAATCCGAAAAATCCTCCTAAACCTGTTTGAGGAACCTCAACACATTGTTCATAAGTTGTAGATTCTAACTTTAAAGAAGAATTTTTATAAATATAAACTTGAACTTCATACTGACCTTCGCTTAATTCAATAGTTTTCTGATTTGGATAAACAACTGTCTTTGAAAATCTATCGGAAACAAAATTAATCATTGCGTCACCTTGATAATTATTTCCATCCACTTTTAATTCAACATTCATTTCATAAAGTTTATCAAAAATAATATCAGCACTTCCAGATTCTGTTGTAGAATATAAATATTTAGCATCTTCAAAACCTTCTGCTTTTGCCAAAATATATCCATTAACACATTGAGGAAATTCTCCTTCTAAACTTCCTTGTTCTGTTTTTCCAATATTACAAACTTCTCCAAAACATTCATAAGAAATATCTGCTTCAACAGGATTTAAGTTTGTATCATAGGTATTTACTTCAACTAAAGTATTTTTGTATTTGCATAATTCAGGAACACCTATTTCAACAGCACTAACATCCAAAGCTTCTCTTGGTTTGTTACCTTGAACTACAACAGCTATAGGAAATTGAAAAATTTCTGTTCCACTATAAAGTTGAATTAAAACAGGATATCTAACATTATAAACAAAATGATATGGCACATAACAAAAACCTAATATACCCAAACCTGGCTGATTTCCAACTGGCTTTGATATTAACATACTTCCTTCAGAAGGAGAAACTTCAAAACTATTGGCCCAGTTTTTTGAATTAATAAACTTAACATCTGCATTTTCAACAGAAACATCTACAATAAAATATTCATTCTCCTTGTTCTTCAAAGAGTAATCCCCTCCTTTTACTTTTAATGCCAAAGTATTTCCTTCAATAGCTTCTTGTAATTCATCAAAAATTTCATCAGCACCAAAAGCTACAGGAGAGCAAGTTAACTCAACCCCATCTACAGGAGCATAAAGTCGCAAGGTATCAACAGCATAGTTTTCTAAAAATAAATTTTTCTGTTCATACTCATAAATTTTTTTCGCAGAATTATAAAGTGCACCTAATTTTGATTTAACAACTATTTTATGATTTCTAATCAATACACTATCTTCTTCTTTATTAACACTTAAATCCATACTCAAATCAATTTCAACTTCATTATCTCTAATAATTACTTTTGTTTTTGGTTCTCCTTGGCTGATTTCAAATCCTTGTTCATAATATTGATCCAATATACATCCAATTATTTTTTTGTCTATAAACTCTCCAAGTTGGTCTTCCATATATCTTTTAGAAGGCATCTGTTCTTTCTGAACATTATTTCCAGAAACATAATACCAATAAGGAATTGGATTTCCTAAAAAATTAAGTTGAGAAGAAAAAGGCATGTATGCTGAACCTGGCTCAAAATCTGGCAAAGAAATATAACCTGCCTGACTTTCTAAAACATTTATTCCTGTTAAAGTATTGTCTTCTAAACAAGATAAAAAACTAACATAAACTGGTTCTATATTCACAGGAATTTGTGAAGGAATAATTAAATCTCTAAACATAAAAAAACCTGCAACTACTGCAACTAAAATTATTGCAATTATGATAAAAATAGTAATTTGTCCTCTCTTATTAATCATAGAAAAATAATGGAAATTATGTATATAAATCTTATTAAGAA
>CAZEZA010000051.1:0-3144 GCA_964516415.1 Candidatus Woesearchaeota archaeon
AGCATTGTAAAAATACTTTGAAATATTAATCCTGTTCGAATTTCAGGAATTATTTCAATACTTTCATAGAATACTACGGGATTTGCCGTAAAATAAAACATAAACAGAAAATATAAAATCAATCCCCCTATTATTCCTAAAGAAACATAAAACATACTCAAGAGTGCATAAGAAAATACTATTGACTTTGGAGTAATCCCGATGGCTTTAAGGATTCCAATTTCTTTTTTTCTATTCAAGACATTAATATAAACTATAATTAAAATTAATGCAGCTCCCACAATTAAACTAACATATTTTGAAATAACATTTACCAAATCTAAACTTTCCATTGCCTGCCTCAAGATAGCATCAGACTTTTCAATATTTGTAAAAACCGGCTCTTTAACTCCAGCTGCAATTATTTTATCTTTTACTTTTGCTGAGTCATCTACATTTTTTACCCTCATAACAACACTAGTTGCTTTGCTTTCATCAAGACCATATACATCTTCTATTTCTTTATAGTGAACTAAAGCATTTAAATCAACAAGTTCAAAAGTGCCTTCCATTATTCCTTTTACTTTGTATGTTCTTTGAACATTATTACTATAGGTTACATTGACAAATGAACCTGGTTTTATTTCACCCAAATTATCATATATCTCAGAACCAAAATAACCTTCTGCAAGCATTGCACCAATTATTATTTCATCTCTGGATAAATCTCCTAAAAACTCTCCCTCACTTATAATATAAGGATAGTCTGAAACATCATACTCTTCTGAAGGTAATAATCCCGTTATTGTGGCTCCCACAACTTTTTGTTTATGCTTAATCGAGGCTCCAGAATCTAATCTTTTTGTTGCAGATCTTACTTCTTGAATAGCTCTAATTTTTTGTAAAACATTATCTGCATTGTTGATATAAACATTATCCCCACTTGGTTCAACGACAATGTCTCCATAAGAATATATCATAAAATTATTAAACATGCCAGTCATCCCTCCCATCATTGAAGGCAAAAAAACCAAATTCATAAAAATAAGAGCTAGAACAAAAACTATGAATGCAAGTGTTTTTTTATTCCCTCTTTTTACAGAACTTTTTGCGCTAAGAAATCCAACTTTAATATCATTAAGCATTTTTTCCTCATTTTTTATATTTTCTTAATATTTCTCTTTTGAATTCTTTTCTTCTTCTTTCTTTTTTTTCTCTTTCCTTTTTTTCTGAATGATTTTCTACTCTTATTTTATGGGTTTTAATTTCTTTGCCCTCATTAGGGGGTACACCCTTGGGTGCTGTTTTTTCATTTGTTTCTCCATCCCCTAAAAGTTGATGAATTATTTTATTTTTTGATTTTTTTGTTTTAATAAAATAATATATTCCTGCTCCAAAAATAGCAATTATTAATATAGCGAAAATAATTGCCCCAATATTAGACTCTTTTTTTAATACAGTAAAACTTATGTTTGTCTTTTTTTCATTATTTCCATAATCATCTTTATATGAAATAATAACTGGAAATTCAAATTCTCCTACTTTATCTGGAATAAATGTTAAAACAGCTGGGCCATCTTCATCAGGATCAAGTGCTCCAATAAATGATTGTTTAGATCCTTTAAATGGGTGGTCTACATAAACTTCAACTGATTTTGCAGTACCCTCTCCAGTATTCTCAATTCTAGCAACTAATTCAACTACTTCTCCTTTTCTTGGGAGTATAGGATCATTTTTCAGTGATGCAATACTTAACTCTGCTTTATCACCAATAACATCAATAGTGATATTATAATTTCTTATCCTTAAATTTTTTTCTGACCCATAAGATAATCTTGTTTTGATTAAATGAGTTCCAGATTGAGCATCATTAGTTGTCTTCATATGGTATATAAGAAATCTTTCACTATTCCCATAATATAAATTAGAAATATTCATAATTAATGGCTCTTTGATTTCTATATCTACTGGGGGGTTAAGTAATTCAAAAGAAACAATTTTAGGCATGTCATTTCCACAATTTTCGATTTGAATACCCACAGTAAATTCTTCATTAATTCCTATTGAACTTGGACTTATATCAGAAACCTCTGAAGACACGCAATAGTCAGTAGCAGAAGAACATAATCCTATTGTTAAAATTGTAATTAGAATAAAAAATATACTAATTAATCTTCCCTCTTTATCCCTCATTTTAATAATTAAAATTAGAAAAATATCTATTTAAACTTTCTGTTAAAAAATATTTACCTCGCAGAATCAGCCTGTGCTTCTGATTCTCTTTTCTTTTTTATTGCAAAACTTTCACCATTTTCTTCAGAAGCCATAATTATTTCTTCTGCTAATCCTTGAACAATTGTTTTCTTTTTACCAAAAGCTTTATCTGATGCTCCATGAACAATATTTCTCAAAGCCAAATTAATTCTTCTTAAAGGAGAAACATCAACTGCTTGAGGATATCTTGCCCCTCCATATTCAATAACAGTAATCTCATCTCTTGGTGCAGAATTTTCAAGGGCTTTAACTAAAATTTCAACAGGATTTTTCTGAGTCTTTTTTTCTATTAATTTAAATGCCTCTAAAATAATTTTCGCATTTTTTGAATATTTTCCAGTTGTATGCCCAAGTTCAATTTTATGTTTTTTACCTCTATGTCCAGCAACAGAAATTTTATTTATCAATCTTTCAATAATATTTACTTTTGTCTGTCCAAATTTTTGAAAATTCCTTCCATGACTTTTCAAAATCAATTTTGGTTCTAAATTAATTACTGATTTTAATCCCAAGTCTTTCACTTCAATTCCTTCTGTTTCATATAAATCAAAAATTTTGAAGTTTATTATTTTTTGTTCTGCCATTTTATCTTCTTCCCTTTTCAATTTTGCCTTTAGCAAGTCTTGCCAAAGGTTGGTCATTTACTTGGATAACTTGAAATCTAATACCCCTAATATCTCCTTTTGCTCTTCCTTGTTTTCCACCAATTCTTTCAATCATTACTTCATCATGTTCATCTATAAATTTTTGTGCCAAATTTCCAGGAATAAAAGCCCCCACAGTTTTTCCATTTTTTGTTAATTGAACCTTGCAACATTTTCTCATTGCAGAATTTGGCTGTGCAGCTTCTTTTTGAAATTTAGAAAGAACAATTCCTTTTGCTTGGCTAGC
>CAZEZA010000052.1:0-3126 GCA_964516415.1 Candidatus Woesearchaeota archaeon
GTGAGGGGTTGGATTTATCGTGAGAGAGGAAGTAATAAAATGAAATTTATCGTTCTCCGAGATTCAACAAATATTATTCAATGCGTTCTAATTAGAGATAAATTTGAAAAGCAATGGAAAGAAATTGATAAATTATTAGTTGAGAGTTCTGTGGAAATTTTTGGAGATATAAAAAAAGATAAAAGAGCACCTACTGGTTATGAAATAAAAGTTAGTAAGATAAAGATTGTTGGCCAAGCAGAGGATTTTCCTATTAATAAAGATTTAAATGAAGAATTACTTGGTAATCGAAGACATTTGTGGTTGCGTTCTCAAAAGATGATTGCAATTATGAAAATTAGGTCTACAGTTTTGCAAGCAATGAGAGAACATTGGATTAAAAAAGGATTTTATGAATATCATAGCCCGGAGATTATGAGCATGCAATGTGAAGGAGGTTCTACTTTGTTCAAAGTTGATTATTATGGAAAACCAGCCTATTTGAGTCAAACATGGCAACTTCATGCAGAACCTGCAATTTTTGCATTAGAAAAAATTTTTACAATTCAACCTGCTTTTAGAGCTGAAAAATCAAAAACTTCTAGGCATCTCTCTGAATTGTGGATGGCTGAAATGGAAGTTGCTTGGTGGGAATTTGAAGATTTGCAAAAAGATGCAGAAGAATTAATTAAAGATATTATTAAAAAAGTTTTGGAAGAGCATAAACAAGAATTAGAAATTTTAAAAAGGGATGTTAAAAAATTAGAACCTATTTTGAAAAAGAAGTTTCCTAGAATGACTTATACTGAAGCTTTAAAGATTTTGAAAGAAAAAAAGAAAATAAAAGTTAAATGGGGAAAAGATTTAAGGACAATTGAAGAAGATGAGCTTTCTAAATTATTTGAAACTCCTATTATAATTACAGAATATCCTAAGGAGGTTAAAGCATTTTATATGAAAGAACCAGAAAAACATCCTAAAGAAGGAAATGTTGTGCTTGGTTTTGATATGATTGGGCCTGAAGGTTATGGCGAGTTAGTTGGGGGTTCGCAGCGAGAAGAAGATTTGAAAAAAATTAAAGAAAATTTAAAAAAGCAAGGAGAGGATTTAGATAAATATGAATTTTATTTTGATACTAGAAAATATGGTAGTGTTCCTCATGGAGGTTATGGTCTAGGTGTTGAGAGAGTTATTTCTTGGATTTGTGGTTTAGATACAATAAAAGATGCAATTGCATTTCCTAGAACAATGACAAGGTTAGAACCTTAATTTTATTATAAATTTTTCTTATGTTTTTTATTCATTTATTAGTGTATAGAAATATTTAAAAAAAGAAAAATATGAAACTGTTGGATAAAAGCTTAGCTTTTATTGGAATATACAAATAAATTTTATTTATTATGATGGAAGACGAATATAACGAAAACGAAGAAGAATCTGAAGAAGACGAAGATGATTTTTCAGATGATGAAGAATAGATTTGAAAAATAATTTTCTTATTTAATTCTTTTATTTTTTGTTTTATTTTTTATTATAGATAAATATTTAAACTATATTTTCTTTTTTTTAAAAGAAAGAGATGACAAAGAAAAAATTAAAGAAGGTGAATGAAAGAGTAGTTCTCTTTTCAGCTTTAATTTTATTGGCTGTTTTTGCACTAGGAATTTTGTTTATTGCAAATCCAAATATGACTGGGAATGTTGTTCTTGAAGAATATGAAAATCAGACATCTTGTGAAAATGCAGGTTATGCTTGGGAAAATTTAACAGAACAAAATTGTATTAATATTTCTGATTGTGTGGAATGTGTGGATACAGAAGATTGTCAAGATACTTGTGAAGAATGCATTGAAACTTGGGGATGTAATAATTTGAGTTACACTACTGAAGCAGATTGTGTAGGTAATAGTTCTAGTTGGGAAAATTTAACAGAACAAAATTGTATTAATATTTCTGGTTGTGTGGAATGTGTGGATACAGAAGATTGTCAAGATACTTGTGAAGAATGCATTGAAACTTGGGGATGTACTGGAGATGTTTGTGATACTGATCATTTAAATTTATGCGATGAGACTAATTGTACTGGTTTAGGTTATTGGTATAATGGTGCATGTCATATTGGAGAATGTGTCCCAGATACTTGTGATGATTTAGGATGTGGAACTCAGGATGATGGTTGTGGAACAACTCTTGATTGTCCTGCATGCCCTGTACCTACTAAAGCTGCACCTAAGGAAGTAAAAAGTAGTTGTGTATCTGAATGGCAATGTAGTGATTGGAATGAATGTGTAAATGGAACACAAACAAGAACGTGTGAAGATATTCATAATTGTGTTTTAAAAACAACAGATGAACCTATTCTATCTCAAACATGTGAAGTAATAGTAGAAGAAACTTGTTTTGATGGAATAAAAAATCAAGATGAAGAGGGAATTGATTGTGGGGGGGTGTGTGAACAGAAATGCAGTACTTTAACCGGTAGTGCTATAAGCCCTATTGAATCTGGTAAAGAATTTTTGCAAAAAAATAAGACAATTGTCTTTATTATTTCAGGATTTTTGGTTTTAGCATTAGCTGGATTTCTAACTTTTAGTGTTTTAAAAAAGAAGAAAATTCTTCCAGAAATCCTTCCAAAAATTATTCCAAAATTTAAGATGTTGTTTAAGAGAAAATTAAAAGAAGAAGCATACTAAATCTTTAAAAATATATTCTAATTTCTTTATTTATGAAAATTGGAGATATTGAGATTAAATGGCTGGGGCATTCTGGATTTTTGATCAAAGATTCAACACCACAGGTGTACCCCGATAAATCTTCTACGAAGATTTTTACTAGAGGCAAAATTATTTATATTGATCCTTATAATATTAGGGGGGATTCTGAAAAAGCTGATTTAATTTTAATAACTCACAGTCATTATGATCATTGTAGTGTTGCCGACATAAATAAAATTATTAAAGAAGGGACAAAAATTATTCTCCCTGCAGATTGTCAAAGTAAAATAACAAGATTGGAAGTTCCAATAAAAATGCAAGTGATAGAACCAATGCAGGAACTAACTCATGGAGATATTAGAATATCTACTTTTCCTGCTTACAATATTGACAAACCTTTTCATTCTAAAGAAGAATCTTGGGTAGGGTATTTA
>CAZEZA010000053.1:0-3090 GCA_964516415.1 Candidatus Woesearchaeota archaeon
TAATATACGAGACCAGATTCAGCTTGAAAAAGACATACATCAAATCATAGAAGTTTTAGAAAAACATAGGGAAAAGAAGGCCAAGGAAAATAAAAACACAAAGCCTGAGTTAACTGAGTATCAAAAAGATATAGGACGTACTTTTTTAAAGAATCCTCATCTTATAGATGAAATCGATAGAGATATTACAAAACTAGGTTACGTACGAGAGAGAAAGAATAAGCTTTTAATTTACTTTGTTATGACCTCCAGGCTTATGGATAATCCTTTACATTCCGTGATTATTTCCCGAAGTAGTGCGGGAAAGAGTCAGATTGTAGATATTATAGAAGATTTATGCCCACCCGAAGACCTCGTAAGTATTTCTGATTTATCCGCGCAAGCATTCTATTATTTCGGTGAAAACGACCTTACACATAAACTTGTAGTTATTGGAGAACGGGCCGGTAGTGAATCTTCTGAGTATCCTCTAAGAGAACTTATCTCAAAGAAATCCATCTGCAAGGCAATCCCTGTAAAGGATAAAGTAACCGGCCAGATAAAAACTGAACAGATTACCGTACACGGTCCAATAAGCTATATTGAAACCACAACTCATGGGGAAGAAATAAATCAGGAGAATCTTTCACGATTCTTTATACTAGGAATTGATGAATCCGAAGAACAGACACAACTTATCCATGAATCACAGAAAAAACAAGTAAAGCTTGAAGGCTATTTGGAAGCTCTTAATCTCGATAAAATCAGGGAAAAGCACATCTATGCACAAAGGCTATTACAAAAGATATATGTGTTTATTCCTTATGTTGACAAGCTTAAGTTTCCCTCAAGCCAGCTTAAAACAAGGAGAGATCACCAGAAGTTCTTGCGGCTTATCATGGCTATTGGATTTCTGCACCAGTATCAGAGGAAGTTAAAAAAAGCCAAGTTAGGGAACAACAAGGAATTGGAATATATCGAATGTACTCTTGACGATTACAAAATTGCTTATGAACTCTTAAAAGATGGAATCCTGGACAACACCCTGGAAGATATACCGAGGACATCCAAAGAGCTGTTTTGTTTAATAAATAAGTATCTCAAAGAAAAATCAGTAAAAGAAAACAATCCAATCGATAAAATCATCTTTACACGAAAAGAGATAAGAGAATATACTAACTGGACGTTCGTACAGATTAGAAACAATTTTAAAATCCTACGTGACTATGAGTACATTCAAGAGCTTGAAAAGAAAAAAGGCCCAGCACATCTTTACAGGCTTACATCAGGCTATTCCGATAAAAGCATCAACAACTATATCCTAAGCCCCGAAGAATTGGAAAAAGAATTAAAGAAATGAACCTATTGAACACAATAGGACTGTTCAAATAATAAAAAGTTATTTTATGTTGACACAATAAGTTACCTCTCTTTGAACCTTTGAACCCAAAATTCAAAAGGATGAATAATTTCATCTCTTTAAAAATCTAAATATAAAGGAGTTAAGCATGTTTTATATTGATGATTTCTTATTGCATTTAAAAACAAAACGCTATGATGTAAAGAATACAATAGGGGCATATAGTCAAATCTTAAAAGAGTTTGAAGCATACTGTAACAGCGTTAAAATCTCATCCGTAAAACAGCTTACGGAAAAGAGCATCATCGATTACCTTGAATACCTTCAAAACAAAGGCATATCCGAAAGATACTTTTTCTTAAAGCTCTACCGGTTACGAGTCTATTTTCACTTTCTCTATGAAAAAGGATATGTATTCTTTGATTTTCTTAAAGACTATCCAGTTAATAAATATTTAAGAACTCATCATCCGATACTAAGCCAAAAAGAAATAACACGTATTATAGAAAACATTGTACCTAAAGATACTCTCTGCCATAAGGGAAAAGCAATCATTGAACTCATGTATTCATCGGCTTTGCGGCCTTCTGAAGTATGTAAATTAAATATTTCTGATATTGATTTTAAAGAACATCATCTTTTTATTAGACAGGGTAAAAGAAAAAAAGACCGTGTCGTTCCTGTTGGAAAAGTGGCCTTGGATGTAATTGCCGATTATATCGATACAACGCGGAAAAGATACTTAAAACCAAGCAGCCCGGAAAATGTATTCTTAAGCTTTAAATTGGGCAAACCTCATAATGCTTACGGCATCCGCTGGATAATTAGGGAAACCCTTAAAAGAAACGGCTTCCATCCAATTCGACCATACAGTTTGAGAGGTACATCAGCAACAGTACTTTTCTTAAACGGTATGAGTGTAGCATATCTTAGTAAGCTCTTAGGTCATAATGAGTTCAGGACAACAAGTTATTATATACAAGTAAATGAAATAAATCTAAAAAGTGTATTACAAAAACACCATCCAAGATTAAAGCTAAATACTAAGGAGGAAATACAATGAACTATCTAAAATATCTTGAAGCATTTAGAGAGCATTTACTAGTAATAAATTTCTCTGAAAGAACCATAGAAAAATATATTTCTACGAATAAAGAACTTTTTTCCTTTATTGAAAAGTATTACCCACGAATAACCTCAATAGAAAAGATGACAAAAGATGTAATTCTTGATTATCAGCGATATATATCACAATACAAAACAAGAAAAGGAGCAAACCTTTCAAATAGTACACAGAGAAGTAAACTTACAGGGATAAAGAAGTTCTTTCAGTATTTATCAAAGAACGATCTTATTTTACATGATCCTTCCAAATACATTTCCTTACCTAAGATAGAAGAGACAATAACAAGAGATATTCTTTCAGAAGATGAAGTAAGAAAATTACTTGAATCGATTAAGATTAATTCACCCACCAATTTAAGAAACAAAGCAATCATAGAATTAGTATATTCCTGCGGAATTAGAACAACAGAATGCTGTAATCTGAAATTATCAGATATAAATATTAAAGAGCAAACCGTTACTGTCATTAAGGGAAAATGCAATAAATCAAGAATAATGCCATTAACACAGTACGCCGCTCATTACCTTGAATTATATCTTGAAAAAGCAAGAAGGTACTTTCTTAAAGGGAAACGAAATGATCCGGGATATTTATTCTTATCAAATAGAGGAAATCCCTTTGACAG
>CAZEZA010000054.1:0-3073 GCA_964516415.1 Candidatus Woesearchaeota archaeon
TTCTAATTCTATATAATGGAGGCATAGCAGCATAAATATTTCCATTCTCAATTAAATGCGGCATGAATCTAAAGAAAAATGTTAAAAGTAAAGTCTTAATATGTTCTCCATCAACATCTGCATCTGTCATAATTATTATTTTATTGTATCTCAATTTTTCTATATTAAATTGCTCGCCAACTCCAGTTCCAATTGCAGTTATCATATTTACTATTTCTTCACTTGAAAGTGCCCTCGCAGGATTTGATTTTTCAACATTCAAAATTTTTCCCTTTAAGGGAAGTATTGCTTGATTTTCTTTATTTCTAGCCATTTTCGCTGAACCTCCAGCACTCTCTCCTTCAACAAGATAAAGTTCTGTATGTTCAGATTTTTTATTTGAACAATCAGCAAGTTTCCCTGGCAAACCCCCCAATGAAAATACATTTTTTCTTCTAACTAAATCTTTAGCTTTTTTAGCAGCCAATCTTGCTTTAGCAGCATCTGTAGCTTTTGAAATAATTCTTTTTACAATTGAAGGATTCTCTTCAAAAAATTCTGATAAAGCAGAAGTCACAATTGAATCAACCAAACCTTTTACTTCACTATTTCCCAACTTAGTTTTTGTCTGCCCTTCAAATTGAGGGTCGGCAATTTTAATACTAATAATTGCAGTCAAACCTTCACGAACATCATCCCCCGAAAGATTTCCGTTCTTCAATATTCCCTTTTTCCTTGAATAATCATTAATGACTCTTGTCAAAGCAGTCTTAAAACCAAAAACATGAGTCCCTCCTTCAACAGTATTTATAGTATTTACAAAACCAAAAATATTTTCCTGATATCCGCTATTATATTGAATAGAAACTTCTGTAACAATATTATTCATTTCTCTCTTAAAATAAATTGGCTTATGCAAGATATCTTTAGATTTATTAATCCATTTCACAAATTCCATTAAACCACCCACTGCAAAAAATTCCATTTTCTTATTTTTTATTTCATCATCAAGATTTATTTTCAACCCAGCATTCAAAAAAGCTATTTCCCTAAATCTTGTTTCTAGAATTTTAGAATCAAAATCAATCACAGAAAAAATTTCAGAATCAGGCCAAAATGTAACTTTTGTCCCAGTATCATTACAATTTCCAATAATTTTTAATTTTGTTTTAGCATTTCCTCTCTCATATTCCTGTCTATAAATTTTTCCTTTTCTTCTTATCTCAATTATTAATTTTTTTGATAAAGCATTAACAACAGAAATTCCAACTCCATGCAACCCTCCAGAAATTGCATAAGATTTCTTGTCGAACTTCCCCCCAGCATGAAGTTTTGTTAAAGCTAATTGAACAGCAGGAATTTTATAAACAGGATGCAAATCAACAGGTATACCTCTGCCATCGTCTTCAATTGTAGCAGAACCATCTTTATTAAGAGAAACTTTTATTTTCTCACAACAACCAGCCAGAGCTTCATCTACTGCATTATCTACAGCTTCATACACTAAATGATGCAAACCCTCCTTACCAGTAGAACCAATATACATTGAGGGCCTTTTCCTTACTCCTTCCAATCCTTCAAGAACCTTTATTTGAGAGGCGTCATATTTATTTTTCATTTATTTTGCAAATTCAAAATCAGACAAATGTGACTAATTACTAACATTTTTTTTGTCTAATATCTGTCTAGATTTAGATTAATTTATACTAAAAAAAGGATATAATCCTTTATAAATCTTTCTTCCAAAAAATCAATTTGTCGTCGGGAAAAATCAATTTAAAGACTATTTTGCTTTTTTAGAAATCCATCTAACTTTTCGCCTCTAATTTGGCTTTAGACGAATTAATGATGGAAGATTTTTTCTTTTTTATTACCCAACGAATCTTCCTTCTTTTCATCAACATATTTTTCCTACATTTTGAAGAACATAAGTGATTAATAGTTCCATCTTTCATAACTAAAGTCAATCCTTTTGGAAATTCATACTGCTTACCACAATAAACACATTTAGGCATTTTAAGTATAACTCCCTTTTGTCACATTCGATTTAATTTTTCTTGCTTCAATTTCTGTTTCTCTAAGAATTAAAAAATCTCCTATTCTAACAGGTCCCTTAACATTTCTTCTCATTGAACGTCCCTTATCTCTTCCTTCTTGAACCAAGCATTTAACTTGTGTGATTTCTCCTCTAAAACCAGTTCTTCCAATAAGTTCTTCAACAACTGCGGGAACTACTTCTCCAGAAATTTTATTTTTTCCTTTAGAAGATTGCTGTGATCCTTGCTGTTTAGGATTTTGTGATTTTGCCATTTTATTATTTTTTGCTTAAAGATGCAATTTCTGAATCAGCTTCTCCAGCTTCAATAATAACAATAGAAGACGCAGACACAGGAAGACCTGCTGCAATTCCTAATTTTTGTTTGTTGTCAACTTCTTGACAAGGAATTCCTTTTTCCTTGCATAAAAGAGGTATATGCTGAACAATTTCCTTAGGTTCTACATCAGCAGAATAGGCAACAAATTTAGCAGTCCCTCTCTCAATTGCTTTAGTAACTTCGTTAGTTCCCTTCTCAATTTTTCCTGTCTTTCTTGCTTTTTCAATTAAATTATATGCATCTATCATTTTATATTATGAGGATTAGACATCCTCGTATCATTGGATAAAAAATTTAAAAGAAAGAGGTTTATAAATTTTTGGTTGAATAAAAATATAGAAATTAATTTAAATTAAAACAACTAATTAAATTTATGACAGAAAAAGAAGAGATTGAAAATCCTTGGTGCGTCTATGGGGCGCTTGGTGAGATATTGGGTTTTGGAGAAATAGTAGAAGATAACAAAACAACTGTTGACATAAAAGTTAGAGAATCTCCTAGAGATAACAAGTTGTGGGATCCAAAATTTGTAAAAAGGTTTAACAAATTAGAAGAGGCAATAAATTATTATATTAAAAATCGCCCACCAGTTGACATTAGATGTAGAGATTACACAGATGATGAAATAAGAAATTTAGCTAAAGAAAGATTCCCTTCTTATTTTAAAAATTAATTAAATTGTTCAAGAACATAAATCTTTATAAAAAAAGAAATAAGGA
>CAZEZA010000055.1:0-3051 GCA_964516415.1 Candidatus Woesearchaeota archaeon
AAAATAACTATAACGTTTGTACCATTTAGTCTCAGGAGCTACATTTTTTGAATAATGATGTCCAAAACAAAGAAGCCATTAAAAGAAAGAAAACTCCAATAATATCTAAGACTAATCCAATTACTATTAAATCCATAATAAATTAATAAATAAAATATATTTAATTCTTCCGCCCACCTACTTTAGAAAAAAGAAGATTAATCACTCACCATTATGAACCTTAACCAAATCAGTCACACTATCCCCCTCGTGAAGTTTAACAATTCTAACTCCCTGTGCAGCCCGTCCCATTACTCTTATATTTTTCAAAGAAGTCCGAATAACCATTCCTTTTGCAGTTGTCATTATTATACTATCTTCTTTATTCACAGAAACAGTTGTAACAACATCCCCTGTCTTCTCTGAAACTTTCAAATTAATAACACCTTTTCCTGCCCTTGCTGTTTTTCTATAACTATTAACAGAAGTTCTTTTTCCATAACCATTATTTGTGATTGTTAAAATTTCCTCTGTATTCAAAATTTCCATACTAACAACTTCATTACCCTTTTCTAATTTTATTCCTGTAACACCATAACTTGCTCTTCCCATTGCCCTAACACTATCACCATTAAATCTAATTGCTTTTCCTTTTTTTGTCGCAAGAAAAACTTCCTGCCCTTTTTTCAAAAGTTCAACACCAATTAAAAAATCAGAATTATCTAAAGGTAAATTAATAGCCCTAACTCCTGATGCTCTTGGCTTTGAAAAATTACTCAAGGAAATTTTCTTGACCTGTCCTTTTTTTGTCGCCATAAATAAATAATCTTCAAAATTTTTCACAGAAATAACATTAGTAACTTTTTCATTTTTCAAATTAAGCAAGTTAATTATTGCCTTGCCCTTGCTATATCTTTCAGCCTCAGGAATATCATAAGCTTTCAACCACAAAACCCTTCCCCGAGTTGTAAAGAACATCAAGTAATCATGAGTAGAGCAAGTAATAAGTTGCTTCACAAAATCCCCTGTTGCTAAATTACTTCCAATAACTCCTTTTCCTCCTCTCTTCTGCTCTTTGTAAGTTTGCACATCCATCCTCTTGCAATATCCTTTATCAGTTATAGTCACAACAACTTCTTTTTTCTGGACTAAATCTTTCTCAGAAATTTCAGAAATCTTTTTCAAAACATATGTCCTTCGATTATCTCCATATTTATTCTTTAACTCATTAACTTCTTTAACAATTATTTTCAAAACTTCTTTAATATCTCCTAAAATCTTTTCAAGTTCAGTAATATTCTTTTTCAATTCTTCTGCTTCTTTTTTCAACTTATCAACTTCCATTGAAGTCAATTGCTGCAACTTAGTTTCTAAAACAGCTTCAGCTTGTTTATGAGTTAACTTATAATTTTTAATTAACCCTTCCATAGCTTCAGTTTTACCTTTTGATTTCTTGATTAAAGCAATAACAGCATCAATATTTTTCAAAGCTATCAAAAGACCCTCAACAATTTCCTGTCTCTCTTTTGCTTTTTTTAACTCAAACTTTGTCCTTTTAATTATTATTTTTTCCCTATACTTAACATATTCATCAACTACATTTTTCAAAGTCAAAATCTTTGGTTGCCCGCCAACTAAAGCAAGAAAATTTACATTAAATGAATCTTGAAGACGAGTATATTTGTATAGTGCATTAATAACAAATTTAGAATTTGCTCCTTTTTTTAATTCAATAACAATTCTTATTTTTCCTTTTGAAGATTCATCCCTCAAATCAGAAATATTTTTAAGTTTCTTATTTTGCACTAAGCCAGCAATTTGCGTAACCAAAGTTGATTTATTAAGCATATAAGGAATTTCAGTAATAACAATTGCTTCCTTCTTTTTTATAGTTTCAACATTTACTTTTCCTCTTAAAATTAATCTTCCTCTACCTGTCTTATATAATTCAATCATATCTCCCTGAACACTTCCCCCTGTTGGAAAATCAGGACCTGTAACAATTTCACAAAATTCTTCAATAGTAATATCTGGCTTTTTAATGTAAGCCAAAATAGCATTACAAACTTCTGTTAAATTATGCGGCGGAATATTTGTAGCCATACCAACAGCAATTCCTGTTGCTCCATTCAACATCAAAGTAGGAAGCTTTCCTGGAAGAAGCTCAGGTTCTTTTAATGAATTATCAAAATTAGGAATAAAATTTACTGTCTCTTTTTCCATATCCTGAAGAAGTTCAGAAGAAATTGACATGAGTTTAGCTTCTGTATATCTATAAGCCGCAGGAGGATCTCCATCAATTGAACCAAAATTTCCTTGCCCATAAACCAAAGGATACCTTAAAGAAAAATCTTGAGCCATTCTTACTAATGCATCATAAATTGCAGTGTCCCCATGTGGATGAAATTTACCAATAACATCTCCAACAATCCTCGCACTTTTTTTTGTCTGAGTATTTGGCTTCAACCCCATTAAATTCATAGAATGTAAAATTCTTCGTTGAACTGGCTTTAAACCATCTTCAATACTTGGAATCGCCCTTGAAACAATAACACTCATAGCATAATCTAAATATGCTTTTTTCATTTCTTCAGAAACTTCTGTATCAAAAACTCCTTTTTCAGATTCTTTATGATCTTCTATATCTTCATTTTTTGGTGTCATTTTTTATTTCTCCTACTTTCAAAAAATTCTTCACTTTTTCTTATTGAGTGGTATTCAGGACACTTTAATTGATCTTCTTCATAGATACAATAATCTTCGCCATACTCAGAACATGAACCATTAAAATTCTGATTAGCACATGCATTCATCCTATTATTATGCATTTCTAATTCAAATAATTGTAATTCTTCCTCACTTGGCATTTACGCAACCTCCTCCCCTTTTTCATCTAAATATTTCATAAATTCATCCTCTGTCAATTCTTTTTCATTAATATCCATTCCTCTCCATTTACATTTTTTACATTCCCACATTCCAACTTCGCCAATAACAACTGAAACTTCATCACTATTACATTTTGGGCATTCACGAATTTTGAATGTTTTTGCCCCTTGTAAACCTTTTTTT
>CAZEZA010000056.1:0-2979 GCA_964516415.1 Candidatus Woesearchaeota archaeon
TTACAATGTAGTTAACAAAATTCCTTTAGGAATTTTTTATCAAACACAAAAACCTATTTTTGAAGATTTACATCCGCAACTTGTTGAACTAAAGAAAAAGGGAATTGGATGGAAGGATATTAAGCGGTAAGTTCTAAGATACATAATCTTTCAAAAAATAATTTCTCGCATCCTATTTCTTTTGCTTTGTAACCAAGTTTTTCAAAATCAATATCTTCTGAAAGAGAGGAAGTTATCAAAAATATTTTTCCCTTTTTTTCTAAATAATTTTTTGCTTGTTGTAAAAATTTTAAAATGATTTCGTTTCCTTTTTTTCCACCTGTTGTTGCTAATTTTGAATCTTTTGGCTCTTGTGAATCTTCTGGGAGATAAGGCGGGTTAAAGATTATTAAATTAAACTTTCCTTTTATTTTTTCAAATAAATCTGAATGAATACAATTAAATCCCAACAAATTACAATGTTCAACTGCTTTTGGATTTATATCTGATGAGGAAATATTTTCTTTTTTTATTCCTAGATTTTTTGCAGTTTCGAGATGAATTCCAGAACCTGCTCCAATCTCTAAAAATTTTAAATTAGAATTTTCTTTTAACATTTTTGGAATTTTTTCTTTTAAAATTCTTGACATTAAAAAAGAATCTTCTTTTGGTTGATAAATTGACATATTAAAATAAATTATTAAAAAGATCTATTAACTCTTTCCTAAAGAGAAATACAGCTGTTAAGACTCCTAATAAGAAAAGCAAAAAGAAGACCAAAATTAAAGTAATTAATTTTCCTGTTGGTTTTTCTTTTTCGTAATTAGAAACTTTCTGAGGACTAATTGATTTAACTGGTTTTTGTTTTGAAGGAACATTTATGTTCTTTAATCGTTCTATCACATTAGTTATGCCTTTTTTTATTTTTTGAGAAGATTTTCTTTTAGTTTGCATTGGTTTTCCGTAAGATGAAATATTTTGCATAGTCTTTTGAGGTTTTTGTTTTGAAATTTGTTTTATAGGTTGTTTTATTAGTTTTTCTGGTTCTTTAGGTCTTTCTTTCTGTTCAACACCTTCTTTTTGTAAATTTCTCGCAGCCTCTTCAATATCTTCTTTCTTATAACCAGCATTATAAAAACTCATCATTGCTTGTCTAAGAGTTTCTCCTTTTGATAAAGCTAATTTCAACCCTCCAAGAATTTCTTCGCTTATCATAATTCATAGAAGAAGATGTTATTTAAAAATTGTAGGTTCAATTAAAATTTCAAAACTTTTCCATTTGAAGAAAGATGCGAAGTTTCTCTGAATTTATATCCAAATTCTGAAGCAAGTTCAATAAAAGGAGTCTCCTGCTGAAGAGTTCCGTGTGCAGGAATTATATGTTTTGGTTTTATCATTTCTAATAATTCTCTCATATCTTCTCTGCTTCCATGCCCATGAACATGAACATCTGTTTGAATTTTAACTCCAATCTTTCTCAGTTTTTTATCAAGTTTTTCACGAGCAAGAATATTTACAGGAACAGGAATTACACTTGATGAAAATATAATATTGTCTCCTGATTTAAATTGAAATGGTAGAGTTCCTCTCACAATTCTATCCATAACAGAATTTTCTTCTGCCTGATGACCTGTGCAAACCACAAAATATTTCCCCCTATTTTTTTCTAATGTTCTTAAAAAAGATTCTCTTTGTTTTGAATATTTTATTAATCTAATTCCTTTGAAAGGCCATAAATTTACTTTAGATGCTGATTCTACATATTTAGCTAAACTTCTTCCAATAAAAACAATTTCTCTTCCTGTTTTTTTAGCAAGTTTTACAATATTAATTAATCTTTCAATATGAGAAGAAAAAGTTGTTACAAAAAAAGCAGAATTTTTTCCTTTTATTTTTGACATTGCATCTTCCAATAAATTCTTGGCTATAATCTCCCCTCCTGGTTTAGTTTCTGTACCAGAATAAAGCGCATCTATAACAGCTACTTTAACACCTTTTCTTCCTAATTCTCTCATTTTATTATAATTGGGAGCATTTCCTAAAGTAGGATAATTATCAAATTTTAAATCCAATGCATAAAAGAAAATCCCTTCTGGAGTGTGGAGGGCTAAAAAAACACAATGAGGAATAGAATGTGTTGTATGAATAAAATCTACTTGATACTTATTTGATTTTCCTTTAACAAAAATTGTTGAATTTGATTTTATTTTTTTCACAGGATTTCTTATTTTTATTCTTTCATCTTCTAAAACTGTTTTAAAGAATTCCATTGTAAAAGGAGTTCCATAAATAGTTGCTTTTGGATATCTATTGGCAATATAAGGCAATCCTCCAAGATGATCAAGATGTGCATGGCTTATGAAAATTGCTCTTACTTTGTTTCTCCATCCGATTTTATCAAGAATTCTATCGTCGGGAATTGCTTCAAAATCTCTTAATTGCTTTTCTGAATATTGGCCTTGGTGGTGTTTCTTTTCTCCTTTTTTGAATCTTGTCTCTGTATATTTTAAAAGAGCTTCTTCTTGAAGTTCAACTATTCCGGGAATATCAAGTCCTGCATCAAAAAGAAAAACATCTTCTCCAACTTTCACAGCAGTCATATTTTTTCCAACTTGTTCAAATCCTCCAACTGTACAAATTTCCATTTTTATAATATATTTTAGAAAAGATAGTTTAAAAATTCTTTTGAGATATTAAAATATAAAAAGGTTGTTTAATTAGATGTAGTATGAAATCATTAAAACCTTCAATGAGAGAAAATAAAAGATACTTACTAATCAAAGGAAAAAATCTTAAGTTAAATATTGAAAAAGCAATTTTGGATTTTATTGGAGTTTTGGGGATGTCAAAAGTAGGATTAAGTTGGATTAAGGCAAATACAAATTCTGCTATTATTTCTGTGAATAGAGAGATGGTTGATTCTGTTAGGGCAAGTTTTTGTGTTTGGCCTGAAAAGATTTCGGTTGAAAAGATAAGTGGAACTTTGAAGAGGTTGAGGAA
>CAZEZA010000057.1:0-2897 GCA_964516415.1 Candidatus Woesearchaeota archaeon
GATGAGGATATTTTAATAAGAAGTAATGGAAAATTCAAAAGAGAATTTTTTTATGTTAAAGATGCTGCCCATGCTTATGTTACTTTAGCTGAAAAAGTACAGGAATTAGGATTAAAAGGAGAGGCATTTAATTTTGGTATAGATAAACCTACAGAAATAATAGGACTTGTTAAAAAGATAATTGAAGTTTCTGGAAAATCAAATTTAAATATTAAAATTTTAAATTCAGTAAAAGCTGAAATAAAAGATCAATATCTCTCTTCTAAAAAAGCAAGAGAAAAACTTGGATGGAAACCAAGATATACATTAGAAGAAGGCTTAAAAGAGAGTTATGAATGGTATAAAGAGTACTTTGGAAAATGAAATTTTCTATTGTGATTCCTTTAAAAAAAATAAATAATTATCTTAGGGAAGCTATGCCTTATTTTCAAAAACAGACATATAAAAATTTTGAGATTATTATTGTGTCTGAAGAAAACGAAAAGGAAAAATTTCCCAAAACAAAGATAATAAAAGTTGGACAAATTCCTCCTTCTGGAAAAAGAAATATTGGTGTTAAGAAATCTGGTGGAGAGATTATTGCTTTTATTGATGATGATGCATATCCAAAAGAAGATTGGCTTGAAAAAGCTAGTGAAGAATTAGAAGATGAAAAGATAGTTGCTATTGGAGGCCCAAGTCTTGCTCCAAAAAATTCAACTTTTTTCCAAAAAGTCTCTAATAAAGTTTATGAATTAAGTTCTAAAAAAACAGGTATGAGATATAGTCAAAAGAAAAAAAGGGAAATTGATGATTGGCCAACTTGTAATTTTTTTGTGAGAAGAAAAGAATTCAATGAAACAAAAGGTTTTGACACAAAATATTGGGGGGGAGAAGATACTCAATTATGTTATTCTTTATTAAAAACAAAAAAGAAAATTATCTATAATCCAGAAATTATAATTTACCATCATCCAAGAAAAAATTTAAAACAACATCTTAAACAAAGTCTTTTTTGGGGTATGTGGAGAGGGTTTTTTATGAGAATCCATAAAAAATCAAGACAATTAATCTTTTTTATTCCTGCTTTATTTGTATTATGGGTTTTTTTTGGGGGAATTTTAACTTTTTTTAGCAATCTCTTTGGATTTTTTTACGTTGGTTCATTAGGATTATATTGTCTTTTTTTATTATCAAAAGGAATTCAAACAAAAAAATTTAAAATGTTCTTTCCAGTAATTTTTGTTATGTTTTTGACACAAATTTTTTATGGAATTGGTTTTTTAAGAGGAATTATATCAAAAAATCCCCCCATAAAAAAAACATTAAACCCCGCAGAAAATTTAAAATAAAAAATGAAATTATCAATAATACTTCCAGTTTATAATGGTGCAAAAACATTAGATGAATGTTTAAAAAGTATATTTGAACAGGATTTTTCAAAAAAAGATTTTGAAGTTTTATTTATAGATGGTGGAAGCAAAGATAGAAGTCTTGAAATTGCTAAAAAATATCCTTTAAAAATTGTTGATGCTACCAAACTCAAGGGATTTATAAATAATGAGGAATTCAAAAAAATATGGGGAATAAACAATGCCAAAGGAAAAGTTCTTGCTTTTATTGATTGTGATAATGTGCTTCTTGATAAAAATTGGATTAAAAAAATGTTAACACCTTTTGAAGAAGATAAAAATATTTTTTTTGCAGATACTCTTTATTATTCTTATAGAAAAAAAGATTTAGTTGGAGTGAAATATCAGGCACTTATTGGAGGCGATGACCCAATAATAGGATATCTTGGAGCATATTCAAGATGGAATTATCTAAAAGATGATTGGACAGATTATCCTCACAAAGATGAAAATAAAAAAGAATATATTAAATCTAAATTTTTGGATATTGAAAAAATACCCCCCATGGGTTCTAATGGATTTCTTGTAAGGACAGAACTTGCACGAAAGTATATAACTGGAGAAACAAATTCTTTTGTTCATTCAGATTTTGTTTATTATTTAATTAAAAAAAATTATAATTGTTTTGCAAAAGTTAAAACAGGACTTATTCATAACCAACCCAAATTTTTTCCAAATAAAATAAGAAGAATAAAAAGAAAATTCAACAAAGAAATTAAAATTAAATATAATTATGGTATTACTAATAAAAAAATTATCAAAACAATTTTATACATTTGTTTAATTGTTCCTGTTATTTTTGATACACTTAAAGGATTTATTAAAAAACCATGTTCTGCCTGGTTTTTTCATCCAATTGCTTGTTTCGGAGAATTATTTCTTTTTGGTTATTATTTTATCAAAGAAAAATTAAAATTAATTGGATAAAATCATTTACTTTTTCAAAGAATCAAAAAAAGAATCAAAAACTTTTGTAACATATTCTCTTTTTTCTTTTGTAATGTTTGGTTGAATACCTATCCAAAAAGTGTTGTGCATCGCCAAGTCTGTATTTTTTAGATCTCCAACAATTCTGTAATTAATATCTTTAAAATAAGGTTGTTTTGTTATATTTCCTGTAAATAAAGTTCTTGTTGAAACTTTATTTTCTTCTAAATAATCATTAATTTCCTTTTTATTAAAAGGAGCATTTTCTTTTACAGAAAGAAGAAATCCAAACCAACTTGGTTCTGCTTCAGGCAAACTTTTTGGGAGAATTATATATTGTTCATATTTTTTAAGATGATTATAAAAATATTCAAAATTTTCTTTTCTTTTTTGAATAAATGAATCAATTTTTTTTAGTTGGGCAAGTCCTATTGAAGCCTGCATATCTGTTGCCTTTAAATTGTATCCCAAATGACTATAGATATTTTTATGATCATATCCTTCTGGTAAACCCTCAAATTTATGTTTAAATCTCATTTTACAAGTATTATCTTCGCCAGGACCACACCAACAATCCCT
>CAZEZA010000058.1:0-2823 GCA_964516415.1 Candidatus Woesearchaeota archaeon
ATCCCTGAACAACTAATGTAGAGATGGCAGCTTTTCTTTCTTTTTTTAATTTGTCTGACATACGCACAGCTTCGGTAACTGATTCAAGTATTTCTCCAATATCTCCTCCTGCTCTTTCTGCTTGTCCAATTAATGTCAAGGACCTTGAGATAGTTTTATTATTTACCTCTTTTGCAAATATTTTCAGAGCAAAATTCAAAGGAATTCCCAAAGAAATTTGATTAGCTAATTTTTCAACATGCCCCCCCAAAGCTCCATATGATTTATTTTTTATGTTAATTATGCTTTTACTTATAGGAGTTCCAGTCTTTACACTTTCCACTAAATTTCTAGTAAATTCCAAAAACATTTCTTCTTTTTCATTAGCAATTCTTGTTTCAAGAATTATTGCAAATACAAAAGGAAAAACTCCCATTAAAACCCCAAAACCAATTATAAAAAAGAAAAATTTAGTTTCAATAAAAAATAAAGATGAAATTATAATTACCAATGCAGAAACAATTCCAATCCAATGTATTTTTTTCATTTCCATTTTTTATTATTTTGGCTGTTTTAGACTTAAAAATGTAATAAAAATAACATTTATTATTGAAACTCCCAAAACCATAATTAATGTAATCATTGAACTGCTGAGAGAGATTCCTAATCCGCTTATTTTCATCATCATTAATAAAAGCATTAGAATCATTGGGGCAGCAATAACAACGCTAATATATATATCCATAAATGTTTCAGCAGTTTTAGTATATTTTTCTTTTTCAAGTCTGTGTTCAAAAAGCAAACTCTGGGCTCTTTTATCAAAAAAATTCGGCAAATCTCCTCCAGAAGTTATTGTTGTTGCTAAACTATTAAATAAGTCTGCAAGCTTTTTACTGGGGCTATTAACTGCAATATGACGTAATGCAGTAACCAAGTTATAACCATAAATATTAATTTCATTTATTATTTTTGTAAATTCTTTTTCAAGATAAGGATATTCTTTTGTCGAAATAATTATGCTAAATATTTTACTGGGCTCAAGCATTGAGCCAGAAATAGCTGACATGTTTATTACTGCAAAAGGCAATTCCTGATTAATCTGATTTTCAATAGATTTTTTTTCTAATGAAGGATAAAAATACATAATTAAAAAAGTTCCAATAGGAATTGCAAATAAAAGCCAAAAAACTTTCAAAAATCTGGCCCCAATACCCTCAGTAGCCAAAGTCACAATAGGTAATTCTACTCCAAGATTAAAAAATAGAAAAAATAGAAAAAGAAAAATCCCAGCAATTATTGATATTGAAGTTGTAAATAAAATTATAGAAATATAACTTATAGGCGTAACTTGTAAATTAGTTTTTATTAAATCTTTTCTTAATTCCAAAAATATTTTCTTTTTAAAAAGAGACCTAGAAAAATCAGAAAAAAATTTATTAGCAGTTTTAAAATATTTATTTGGTTTTTTTATTTTTTCTTTAATAATTTTTTCCTCTTTTTTTTTCAGTCTTTTTATGGTTTCTTTTTCAATATTTGAAAGAAATTTTTCTTCAGGGATTTTTCTTTTTTTAATTAATTTTTCTTCTTTTTGTGGAATTTCTTTTTTGATTTTTTCTTTAATATGTAAAGGTTTTGCAAGAGATATCTTTCCTAATTTCTCCAAAATATCTTCATTTGTTTTTTTTAAAGCATTTTTTAAATTTTTTATTTGAGAAAAAATCATTTTTCTTTCTTCTGGATTATCTGTATTTTTAAAATAATTAAATACAGAATTTAATTCACCAATTGTTTTCTTTTCTTTTGAAATTTCATCTTTTAGTTTTTCTAAAGAATCTTTATTTTCAATCATTTTATCACCTCAGAAATCTGTTTCTGAATCTTCATCATAAATTTTTTTGACTTATTGAATTCTTCGCTATCTTTTTTTTCAAAAGCTTTTTCTAATTTTAATTCACTTTCTTCAAGAGATTTAACTAACTGATTAAGAAACGAAATATCCTCTTTTTTTAGCATATTTAGAAAAAGGAAATTGTGTTATTAAATATTTTGATTAATTAGGATTAAGATAAATTTAAAAATATCTTTTCTTTAATTTAATTATGAATAAAAAGAGATGTATTTATGCAATTATTGGATTATTAATTTTATTTTTGGGAATTTTTACTATTAATGCAATTGTAGATAAAGATAAACCATGGCATAATCCCAATGAAGTTTTAGTTACAATAGAGGGTTATACTATGACTTTGCAAGAAGCAATAGACCACAACGTTTTTATTAATGGAGCAACTCAATCTTATACTACAGAAATTCCAAATCCAGGACATATTGTAAATAATTTTTTAATTACAATAGATGGTTATACAATGACTTTACAGGAAGCAATAGATGAAGGATTTCTTATAGGAGAAAATATACCCTCTCAAAATATTACTACAGAAATTTCTGGGACAAGTCATTCTCCAACTGCTATTGAAGTTTCTATAGGTGGTTCTGAGATGAATTTGCAGGATGCTATTGATAATGATAAATTTTATTGTGTTCCTGGAACTTGTGCAAGTTTAGGGTATAATTGTGGAACATGGTCTGATGGTTGTGAGGGAACAATTAATTGTGGAATCTGTAATGGAGGATATAAATGTGATTCATTAGGTAATTGTATAGATGGATTATTTACTTGGAACACTTGGACTGCTAAAGAAAGCAATAGAAATTGGGCGGGAATAGATATGTCTTCTAATGGGCAATATCAAACTGCAGTAGATTATGGAGGTTATATTTATATTTCCTCTGATTATGGACAAACATGGACTGCTAAAGAAAGCAATAGAAATTGGAATGGGA
>CAZEZA010000059.1:0-2797 GCA_964516415.1 Candidatus Woesearchaeota archaeon
GCAGGTAAATATCTTCTTCTATATTTTTCAATTTGGTTTTTATCAACACTAAATCTTGGTTTTATAGCTTTGCATTCAGACAATTCCCCAATTGTAACTTCAATAAATTTCTCTTTGCTGTTAATTTTGTATTTTTTTATTGCATTTTTTTGTTTCATTATTTTTAAAACTTCAATTAGCAAATTTGAAATTCTATTTATTTTTACAATTTCTTTTTTCGCATTCTTAGCGTTTTTTATCATGTTTAAAGCATCAGCAACAATATCTTGGCTCATATTTTTCTTCCCCCTATATTTCCTTGAGTTTTAATTATTTCATGCTCGGGATTTTCTGATTTATCCTTTATTAAATTAGATAATTCATCATAAGCTATTTGATACAAGATTCTAAAATCCCTATTGCTTATTCTAACTTTGTATTGTTCGTTTGCCATTTTAACTATATTTTGTAAATCCGATTTCTGTCGCAATTTCTCTGAAACAGTGTCGGCATAAATTTAATCCATATGATTTTATATGGGCACCAAATCTCCCGCATCTTTCACATTTCATTACAGCAATTCCAATCTTCCGTTCTTTTGGTTTGCAATGTTTCAGAAACTTCTCTCTTATTGCAGGTTTGTTCTTCAATTGTTTCAATAATTTTTTCCAATCGCTTGCCGTCATTATATAAACTCTGTCTGGAAATTATCTTCCATAAATTTAATTATTTCTTCTTTTGTGATCATTTGTCTTTTAGGGATTTTCCCTTTTTTTATTTTTTTTATTTTAATTCTTTTTCCAGCTCTTGCAAAAACAACAGTAACGTCAAAACCCATAATTCCAATCTCTCTTTGATATTCTATATCTGGGATTTCAATATATTCTGGGATTCCAAAAGAAAAATTGTTTTCACTTATTTGTTTTTTCTTTAATCTGTTGTCTATTGTTATTAACATTTTTTTTAAAAGTTTTTCAGCATTTTTTCTAATAGTTACAATTGCTCCAACTTCTAATTTTGGTCTGACTCCCAAAGAAGGAATTCTTCTATTTGATATCATTTTTGCAGGTTTTTTTCCAGTAAGAATTTTAAGAAGTTTAACTCCTTTTTCTAAATTATCTCCAGTTCCACCCACACCAAAAATAACCTTTTCAATTTTTATTTCTCTCATTTTATTCATTTTTATTCTATCACCATTAATTGTTTAATTAAAATATTAATTCTTCCTTCTTTATTTTTTATTTTTGCCATTTTCCTTTCTAAATCTAATTTTTCAATATTTCCTCTTTCTCCAGAATGTTTACCAGCAAAAATAATTACTTCTGATTTTTCCTTTAATGGCAAACATTTTTCTATTTTTCCTTCTTTAAGATTGATTAAAACAGAATCATTAGTAGAGCATTTAATATCTGATATAAAGTTTCTACCATCACTTAAATTAATTTGTGTTTTCTTACCTTTTAGAGTTTTTTTATTTATGATTTTTGCTATTTTTTTATCTGCTTCATTCTCTTTTATTTCTTCAATTTCAAACTTTCCTTTATCTGATAAATTCATTCTATAATATTTTTTTGAAGGGGTAATTGATATTACATCAAATAACAAAACATTATTTTTTTCATCTATTACAATTTTATTATTAAGTAGAATAAATTTTGAATGAATTGCCTTTTTTACTTCTTTTCTATTTTCTGCAACTTCTAACATATCTCTTAAAATAATCAAAACAGGAACTCCTTTATTTATATTAAAATTAGGTCTAACTACATAAGCTGACCCTTTTCTTTTTACAGGCCAATTTTTTGGAATTTTTTGTCTTTTCAAATAACTCATTTTTTTTTCTCCTTGGTTTTTTCTTCTTTATTTTCCTTTTTAATTTTTCTCTTTCTATCTTCTAAATTTAATTCAATAATTTGTAAATTTGAAGGTTGTAATTTTATATTTACTTTTGAACCATCTTGTTTCTTTACTTGAATTCCTTCAATAGTTACTTTTGAGATATTTAATTTTACAGTTGTTATTTTTCCTTGTTTACCTTTAAATTTCCCCCCCATAATTTTTACAGTATCTCCTTTTTTAATAGGAATGTTTCTCTTTCCATGTTTCTTTCTTAATTCTCTTGATAAATTTACACTAACAAATTTTTTCTTTAAATGTAAAGGAGCATTCGCTCTATACTTTCTTTGCTTTCTCGGTTGAGAACTTGCTTTCCATGATTTTGAAAATTCTTTTTTCATTTTAATAAATTACACTAGCGATTTTAGCCACAGATGGCCATCGCTCTTGTACCTCCCTTGCAACAGGTCCTTTAATTTGAGTTCCTTTTGGATTTCCTTTTTCATCTTTCAAAATTGCCACTGCATTATCTTCAAAAGCAATTCTCTCTCCATTTAATCTTCTGTAAGATTTTTTCTGCCTAATCACAACAGCGTCGAAAACTTTTCCTTTCATATCAGGAATTCCTTTTTTTACACTTACTTTTACCCAATCAGCTATTTTTGCACACCCTTGTTTCCCTTTTCTTCCTTTTCCCCTTTTAACTGAAACTAATCTTATTATCTTTGCTCCGCTATTATCAGAAGCAATCATTGTTGCCCCTAAATTCAAACCTGCTGTTGCTCTTGCGCTTATTGCTTTCATTTTTTCCCTTCCTCCTTTTCTTTTACTTTTCCAAGAACTACAAAATGAATTATTTTGCTTAATGGACGACATTCCTGAACTCTTATTAAATCTCCAACATTGATTTCTTTTTCCATGCAAATAGGAAGTCTTGCATGAATTTTTGTTTTTGACTTTGCATATCTTTCATATTTTCTTA
>CAZEZA010000060.1:0-2771 GCA_964516415.1 Candidatus Woesearchaeota archaeon
CGGAGGGAATCGAACCCCCTTCCTCTGCTCTGGAGGCAGATATACTACCAGTATACGACGCACCCTAATATCTTAAGAAATAATTGATTTTTAATTGTTTTTATCTGGTTCTTTTCCTGTGAGAATTAAATTATTTATTCCATCTAAATCAACTATCTTCTCAAGAGATTTATAACTTTTACAAGAAGATTGATAATCAAACATCTGAATAGAAAATTTTAATGAAATTCTATTATAAAGTCTTCTTTCAACATTAGAACAAATATGTTTACCATCCTCATAAAGAAATTCATCAGGCACAGGATTTATAGTCCCTCTTCCCTCTTTTTCTTTTACTTTTCTGAAAAAATCTCTCATCCTTTCTCTTATTATTTTTCTATCTTTTGGAGCAGTTTCTTTCCAAAAATTAAAATTAGCATTTAATAAATAATTAACTGATTTCTTCCTGTTAACATCAACTTTTGCCTTACATACATATTTTAACTTATACATATTAATTAGATAATTCCCTCATTTAAAAGAATTATTATTCTGTTTTACCCAATCCTTTTTATCTCCCTAATTTCATCACCAGAAATTGCACATCCCTTAAACTTAACTGCATAAAGTAAAGCATCAAGCAAGATAATTCCTTTCTTTAATCTTGTAATTCCTTTTTTATACATAACATAAACTAATTCAGAGGACCTAATAAATTTAAATCCCTTAAAAAATTTAAAATTTTCTTTTTTAAAACTTACAGAAATATGCAATTTTTTCTGTAATAATTTCTCTAAATTTTCTGGCTTTTCACTAAGCATCCTTGTTGTTCTTTCATCAACAGCAATAATATTCTCTATTTTTCTCTCATCTAAAATTCTGCTCAAAGCCAAACAAGAAGTTTCACCAGAATCAATTAATTTAATATCTTTTCCTCTACCACTAAAAATACTATTAGCAATTTTTAGAAACTCACTGGTTTTTTTTGAAATCTCATCTGCACTTATATTTAAAGAAGAAGGCATTTCAAGAATTTTATCATCTAATAATTGTTTAAGTTTCAGTGCTTCAAGTTCAAATCTTTTTATTGTAATTGGTTTATCAATAATCTCTCTTTTAACATCCTCTGTTATAATGAATTTCCCTTTGAAAATTTTCTTTAATTCTCTAAACTCTGGCAATAAACCATTCATCGCTAAAGTTATTAATGTACTTGCATCAAAGAGGATTATTTTTTGTTGATTCATTTTAACTCCTCCGGGAGATGAGAATAATCATTCATCTTTTTTAACCTCCAATTTTCAAATTTTTCTGACCAATCCAGTTTATCTATACAAGTTTCATGTTGAAAAAATACAATAGTCCTTTTCATAGGAATTTTTAATAGATATGAGAGAATTATTCTATTTGTTATCCCGTGGCACACAATTAAAATATTCCTTTCTTCATTTGGTTTCTTTGCAATCTTATTTAAGAATAAAATTAAACTTTTGTATCTTTCTCGTTCTTCTTTATCCCATTTAGATAAATCTTTTTTTATGTCTGAACTTTCAAATTCATTTAATGAGATTTCAATTTTTGGTTTTAATTTAATTTTTTTAGAAACAATTTCTGCTGTTTGTTTTGCACGATTTAAATCACTACAATAAAATTTATCAAATTTAATTTTCTTTAATTTTTTTGCAAGACTAGTTGCTTGTTTAACTCCTTTTTTTGTTAAGGAGGGATTCTCTCCTTCGCTTTCTTTTTCTCCATGTCTAACCAAAATAATCTTCATCCAAACATCTCCATTGCAAGTTTAATTCTTGTTTTAACACTCAATGTTTTATTTTCAGGAACATCAGGAATTCCTGTCTGTCCAGCATATTCTGCAAGTTCAAACATAGTTATTCCAAGCAAACTCGCAGTTTTTTCCATTGAAATACCGTGCTCATAAATTCTCGAAGCTTTGTTTATAGTAGCCCTCCGAAAAACATCCTTAATAAAAATTTTCAATTTTCCAGATAATTTATTAATCGCTTGCCTAACCAATTTTAAATCTTCTTTAAACTTTTTTTCATCGTCTTTTTTAAGAGCAATTATTGAATTATTTATCAAAGAAATCATTGTTTTATAAAATTGATTCCATTCAGGATATTTTCTATAATCTTCTCGTTCAATTATTTTACTCAAGGAATAAATAATAACAGCAACAGCAATATTGTCTGGGTCTTGTTCAATAGATACTGTATGAATTGTCCTATTACTTAATTCTTTAAGTTTAACAACGTCTTTTTTTTCAATAGCCTCTTTTGTTTCCTCAAAAATTCTAAGAACATTATCTTTTTCTTGCATAAGTTAATAAAATAAAAGTAATATTTAAAAGTTTCTCAATCCTCTAATCTTTATGAAAAAAGTAATTTTAGATTCTAGTTTTATATTAAGTTGTGTAAAACAGAAAATAGATTTTTTTGAAGAAATAAAATTTATGGGAATGAAAATTTTAATTCCAAAACAGGTTATAAGAGAAATTAAAGGAATTGATGATTCAAATTCTAAATTATTTTTTAAGATTTTAAAGAAAAATAAATTCAAGGAAATTGATTTAGGAAAGGGAAAAGTCGATAATTTAATTATAAATTTTGCAAAAGAGAACAAGGAAATTATTGTTGCAACTTTAGATAGAGAAATTAAAAGGAAAATACAAAATTCTAGATTAGTAATTAGGGGAAAGAAAAATTTAGAAGTTTTATAAAAATATTAACAAGAAACCTTTAAAAATCAATTTTCACTGTAATTTTTAATCAAAATGT
>CAZEZA010000061.1:0-2714 GCA_964516415.1 Candidatus Woesearchaeota archaeon
CAACAAAACTAATTTAAAAATTTGGTTATCAGAACCAGCAGAATGTAGTTATGATACTGTCAAAGATAAGGAATATGAAAATATGGAATTTTCAATGGAGTGTGAAACAGGAGTATTTGATGCTGATTCAAATGGTTGGATTTGTGAAACAACACTGACAAATTTAAATAAAGGAAAAAATGAATTTTATTTTAGATGCAAGGATACTTCTGGAAATGTTAATAGAGAAGATTATCTTTATACTTTATATGTTTCAGAAAGTGAATTGAAAATTGATTCAGTTAGTTTTAATTATGAGGGTCAAACAATTAGTTCAGAAGGAAAATTTATAGAAGGCTTTGAACCGATTTCTGTTGAAATGAAAGTTAAAACTTCTGGAGGCATGAATAACGGAGAATCTTCTTGTTACTGGGGTGTTTTAGAGGGTGGAAGTAGATGGCTATTTTATGATACTTTTTCAAATGTTCATGCGCAATTACTTACTCCAAGATTTAGCGGAACCCATACTAATTATATTGAATGTAAAGATGATGCTGAAAATGAGGCAAAAACTACAACACAATTTAAAGTAGAAGTAGATTTTTCTCCTCCAATAGTTGTAAGAGCATATAAACAAGGAGAAAGCCTTAAATTAATTACAAATGAAGAATCTAAATGTTATTATGATTTTGACAGATGTTCTTTTGATTTAGAATCTGGAACTTCAATGACAACTGCTTTTTCAAAAATTCATATAACCAATTGGAATCCAGGTGTTACTTATCATATTAAGTGTAAAGATATTTTTGGAAATATAAATACAGATTGTGCAAAAAAGATTATTCCAAGTTCATAATCAATAAATTAAATTTATAAATGAGGTTATCGTAAAAGAAATATAAAAATGAAAAAGGGGTTTATGAAAAATAAGAGAGGGCAGATAACTATTTTTATTATAATTGCAATAGTAATTGTTGTTGTAGGGATTTTGATATATACTTTTTATCCTGAAATTAAAGCAGGCTTTGGTCTTGGGCTAAAAAATCCTCAGGAATTTATTCAAAGTTGTATTGAAAATGAAATTGAAGATAATGTGGAAAAATTATCTTTGCAGGGAGGGAGTTTGGATCCAGCACATTATATTATGTATAACAACGACAAAATAGAATACATTTGTTATACTGGGGAATATTATAAAACCTGTATTGTGCAACAGCCAATGTTAAAAGAGCATGTTGAATCTGAAATTAAAAATGAAATTGACGACGACGTTGAAGCGTGTTTTGATTCTATGGAAAAAAGTTATCAAAAAAGAGGATATGATGTAAATTTAAAGAAAGGAGAAAAAGATATTGAATTACTTCCAAAAAGAATTGTTGCTACATTTGATTATTCATTAACTTTGACAAAAGGAGAAGAATCAGAAAAACATGATTCATTTAGAGTAGTCCTGAACAATAATCTTTATGAATTAATTAGTATAGCTAATAGCATATTAGAATGGGAAGCAACACATGGAGATGCAGAAACAACTGTTTACATGAATTATTATCATGACTTAAAAGTTGAAAAGAAAAAGCAATCAGACGGAACAACAATTTACATTATTACAGACAGGAACACAGAAAATAAATTTCAGTTCGCTTCAAGGAGTGTTGCTTGGCCTCCGGGATATAAAATTGGAGAATGATAAATAAAAAAAGAAGATTAAAAAAAAGAGAAATAAATGGAATAATTCAATTAATTATAGGAATAATTCTACTAACCTCTTCTATAACAGGGATAGTAATCTCTAATAATCAAATTCAGAAAATTAAAGATGAGACAACTTCTTATTATGAAGGATATATAGATTCAATAATTGATTCAGAAACAGATTTTAATGAAATGCAAATAGACATCCTCTCTGAAAGATTCACTTTTGAAAATGAGATAAAATGGGCAGAAACATTGAATTATAATTTATGGCTTTTTTTTATATTGACAATAATAATCTCAATTTTGTTTATAACTCAGGGGGCAGTAAATTTAACAAATGATAAATAAAAAATTATTTTTGTTTTTAATGTTGAGTATTTTTCTAATTAGTATTCTCTCTGCGCAAGCTTCATATTGTTGTGAGAGAACAGATTCAGGAGCTTGGTGTCAAAATGCGCCTGAAGAAGAATGTGATTCTAATTATTTAAGTGCCCCTACTTCTTGTGAAGCAACTTCTTATTGTAAATTAGGTGTTTGTATTAACAGTAAAGAAGGAACTTGTTTACCAAATACTCCTCAAATAGTTTGTGAAGAGAATGAAGGAGTTTGGGATGAAAAAGATAAAGCAGATATTCCTCAGTGTCAGTTGGGATGTTGTTTAATTGGAGAACAAGCAGCTTTTGTTACATTAACGCGATGTAAAAGCCTTGCTTCTAAATATGGATTAGAAATTAATTATAGAACAGATATTCAAAGTGAAATGGAATGTATTGCAAATGCAAGACCAAAAGTAAAGGGAGCTTGTGTTTATGAAGAAGAATACCAAAGAACATGTAAATTTACAACAAGAAAAGAATGTCAAGAAATGGAAATTTCTGGTGAAGAAGGGAGTGTAGAATTTTATGAAAATTATTTATGTTCTGCGACAGAATTATCAACTAATTGTGGATTTCCGGGAGGAACAACTTGTGTTGAAGGAAAAGATGAAGTTTATTTTTTAGATACTTGTGGAAATTTAGCAAATGTATATGATTATG
>CAZEZA010000062.1:0-2631 GCA_964516415.1 Candidatus Woesearchaeota archaeon
CAAGTGGATTTTCTGAAAAACCAGATTTAATACAAATTGCTCCAGTTATAGATGGGGAACAATGTGATGTTTCTGCTAAATTATCAGAGATTGATGATTGTTCTTCTTTGGCATAATAAAATAATTTTCTAAATTTGAAAAGAAAAATATTATATGCCCACAATTGATTGAAGTTCGACGTATAACATTTTCTTGAAAAGAAAATATTATAAACCAAACCTCATTTAACATTTTATGAAGAAGAAAAGAGGGCAGATTTGGATTGAGACAGTAATTTATACTTTAATTGCTTTTGTTATGATTGGTTTAGTTCTTGCTTATGCAAAACCAAAAATAGAAGAGCTTCAGGATAAAGCAATTATAGAACAATCAATTGGAATGATTAAAGATATTGATTCCACTATTCTGACAATAGGTGCACCTGGAAATCAAAGATTAATAGAATTGGGGATAAAAAAAGGAATTCTAAAAATAGATGGAGCAAATGATTTTATTATTTTTGAAATAGAAAGCAAGCATACGTATAGTGAACCTGGAACAGATATTGTTGATGGAAATCTAATTATACATACTGAAAAACGAGGGAAATTTAATGTAGTAAATTTGACAAGAGATTATAGCGAAGAATATGATATAAAATACCAAGGAGAAGATAAATTAAAATTAATAAGCAAATCTTCAATAGCTTATGAAATACTTATTTCAAATAAAGGTGTAGGAAACAGAACTATTATTGATGTGGAGGTTACTTAAATGAAAACCACAAAAGGAATGCAAGATTATCAAAAAGTTCAAATAAACTTTTCGCCAAAGATTCCTGATTTAAAAAAAATAAATGATAAAACAAAAATTAATGTTAGATATTGTTTGATGGCCCCTTTTGCTTTTGTTCATATTTATTGGGATCCAAAGATTTATGAATTGAAATATGAAATTGAAGAACCGCTATTGAGCAAGGAGGAAATGATCTATAAAGAACAGATAATTTCTGCCATGAGAGATCTTATTAATTTTCATAAGATTGTCGGAAAAAGTAAAGAAGCAGTATTGGAATATATTGATAATAGATTCAAAATTTTAGCGATTGAACTTGGAATGGATCTTTCTTATGAAACTTATAAAAAAATATATTATTATCTTTGCAGGGATTTTATAGGGTTCAATGAAATAGAACCATTATTAAGAGATTATTTTATAGAAGATATTGAATGTAATGGAATAAATAGTCCTATTTATATTGTTCATAGAATTTATGGAAATATTAAAACAAATCTTATATTTAAAGATGGGAATGAACTTGAAAGTTTTGTTGAAAAGCTTGCACAAAGATGTGGAAGATATATTTCTTATTCTCAACCTATTTTAGACGGCAGTTTGCCTGATGGAAGCAGGGTAAATGCAACTTATACAAAAGATATCACAAGCAAGGGACCAACTTTCACGATAAGAAAATTCACAAAAACTCCATGGACCCCCACACAATTATTAGAAAAAGGAACTTTAAGTCCTGAGATGCTGGCATATCTTTGGTTATTGGTTCAGTATAAAATGAATCTATTGATTACAGGTGGAACTGGTTCTGGAAAAACCACTATGTTAAATGCTATTGCTTTTTTTATTCCTCCTGAAGCAAGAGTTGTAAGTATTGAAGATACCAGAGAATTAAATCTCCCCCGAGAAAACTGGCTTCCAAGTGTGGTAAGAGGTACTACTGGAGCAAAAGAAGAAAATGAAATAAGTTTATTTACTTTATTAAGAAGTTCTTTCAGGCAAAATCCTGATTATGTGATTGTTGGAGAAGTTAGAGGTAAAGAAGCATTTGTATTATTTCAGGGTATGGCTTCAGGACATTCTTCTATAAGCACTATCCACGCAGAATCTATTGACACTGTTATAAAAAGATTGGAAACTCCTCCGATAAATCTTTCTCCAACTTTGTTAAATGTTCTTGACTGTATTTGTATTATGACTCATTCTATTGTTAATAAACAAAAGACAAGAAAATTAAGAGAAATTGTAGAAGTCATAAATGTAACCCCCGAAGGAGTTGCTTTGACAAATACCCCTTTTGTTTGGAATCCTTCTGATAATCAATTTTATTCTAAAAAAAATAACAAAATATTTGAAAAAATTTCAAAAAGATATGGTCTAAAAATAGAAGAACTTGATTTGGAATTTAGACGAAGAGTGCAATTGATATACAAATTACATCAAAACAAAATTTTTAAATTTAAAGAAGTCCAAGAAATAATCAATCAATATTATAAAAAACCTGAAGAAGTTTTAAGTAAGTTTGGTGTTGAGTAATTTTTTAAGAAATCAAATTTATTTACATTGATATACCCTTGTTGGAACTGGCCTTCCATACATACATAAAGTTGGATTATCCACATAGGAGAGCAAACATTTATTATATGGTGAACAAGGTCCTGTTGGTGGAGCCCCTGTGATGCAAGATTCACATCCAAGAGAAGAGGTTTCAGACCGACTATCTATTGCATTACAAGATATACATGGCCAAGTACCTACTAATTGCCAAGTAGGACATGATTGGGTATTACATGCTTGTGATTCTGAACTATCTCCAACACATTCTGCTCCTCCACAATATGGCTCGGGATTTGTGCAAGT
>CAZEZA010000063.1:0-2576 GCA_964516415.1 Candidatus Woesearchaeota archaeon
TTACCAAGTATCTTCTCAAGAGAAAAATTATCCTTCAACTTATCCCAGTATTTAAATTCCAATTCCCTAAATTCGTTAGTATCTGCGTAATCTCCAACAGAAACTATTAAATCTACTTCTTTGGCTTTTCTCTTTAAATCTTTAGGAAATTTCCCATGAAAATCTCCAATAGCTAAAATTTTCATTTCAAAAATCTCCCAATTATCCCCCTAACTTCCTTCCCATTAACCTTCCCCCTAAATTCTTTCATAATCAATCCCATATATGCTTTTTCTGAAAGCCCTGGTTTATCTTTTATTATCTTCAAAATCTTTTCTTCAATTTCAGAAGAATCAATTTTCTTAACTTTAATTATATCTTCAAATTTTTCTCCATTAATTAATTTAATTAAAATATCTTTAATATCTCCCTCAGAAATTTTTTTCTTCTTTAAAGCATTTAAAATATCTACATAAAAATCTCCCAAAATATTTTCAATATCTTCTAAACTTTTTCCTGTCTTTGAAACAATCTCTTTTGGAAAAATCAAAATAAGTTTTGTAATCAAAGAAGAATTATCCAAAACATTCAACAAACTTTTAAATTCTTCAACTTTATTTTGTTTGAATAATAATTTAATCATCTCTTCACTCAAACCTTTTTTCTTAAACTCTTTTTCAATTTCACTTCTTAATTTAGGCAATTCTTTTTTAGATTCATTAATAAAATCTCTAGAAATTTTCAACAAAGGCAAATCTGTTTCAGGATACATTCTATCAGCTCCAGGCATAGGTCTTAAAAATTCTGTTTCTCCGTCTGGCAAAACTTTTCTAACTTGAGACTCAACTTTTTTTTCTTTTTCAATTAAATCTTGTTGCCTTTTTATTTCCAAATTAATTGCTTTAATAATAATTCCTGGCTTTTGGACACCTTTAATCTCTACTCTGCTTCCTCTCTTAATTGAAACATTAACATCTTGCCTAATAGTTCCTAAACCTCTTTTAACTTTACAACTCCTTAAAATATCTCCAATATGCAATGCGACTTCTTTTGCTTGTTCAGGAGTTTTAATATCAGGAGCAGTGGCAATTTCTATTAAAGGAATTCCCAACCTATCCAAACGATAAATACTCGATTCTTTGCCCTTAGTAAAAATCTTCTGCGAAGATTTTTCAGGGTACGCCTGTGGTGTCCGACTAATTATTCTAGCTGCATCTTCCTCTAAACAAATACTATCAATTCTTACTTTTCCTTGTTCTGTATTAACATAACCACCTATTGCTATCAAAACAGTCCTTTGAAAACCAGAAGTATTAGAACCATCAATAACAGTTTTCCTCATAATTTGCGTCAAAGGAATAACCTTACAATTTAAAATCAAAGCAACTTGTAAAGCAATTTTTAAAGATTCTTTATTAATTTCATGGGGAGGTTCTTCATCTAATTCAATTAAACAAGTAGTATCATATCCTTGATAAACAAAATTCTTTTCCTTTTCAGCTTCATGTTTAGCCGCTATATCAATTTCTCCTGACTCTCCAGCAACAGCATGAAGTTTTCTTTTAACAATAAAATCTGGCTCATCCTGCCTCAACAAAGAAGGACAATCACAAAATAATTTCTTAGTATCAAGTTGCTGATGAATCTCAAGACCACATTTTAATCCTAATTTTTCATAATCAATTTCTTCTGACATGAATTAAGAAAAGACTTATTGGTTTATTAAATTTACTTGCATCTTTCAATTACCTTATCAAAAGAAGAATTTATTTTGCCCGCAAGTAAATTATAAAATAAGCTTTCTCCTTCTGATGCTCCATTTTTAATTCCTAACCCTTTTTTTGTTCCCCAATCATAAATTGCCTTATCCAAACACTGGTAATAAATATGTCTTTCCCCAGATTCAATTAATGGAACAGGAATACCATAATAAGACAGAATAATGTCTTGAATTGTTCTAGCAGTTCTTCCATTACCATCAACAAAAGGATGCATTCTTGCTAAATGCAAATGTGCAAAAATTGCTGTTTCAATCTTATTCACAACATCTTCACATTTTAATTGTTTATTCAAAGAAGATATAAAATTAGGGATTTCATAGTTAATTAGCTTAGAAGGGTAAGGAGGAGTTACACTTGCACCAGTTATGCTAGTTCCTTTTTCACGATATTGAGAAATTTTTCCATCATAAAGTTTAGGGGTAATTCGTCCAGCAATTTCTCTAATAAAAGATTCATCAAAATTAGAGGAATTAAAATTTCTAATACCCCAACTAAATGCATTTTCTATATTTTCAATACCCTTTTCTATTCCTTTTCTATTCTTATTCCTTGGTATTGAAAAAGGAACTTTGGTGTTTGGATGTTCTATTCTATAAGAATGTATTTGAGCGTTTTTTTTAATTGTCCTTCTTATAATCTTTTGATATTTACTAATTAATTCTAAAGAAGATGAATTTCTAAGTAAATTATACTTATTTCTAATTTCATTACTTAATTGTTTAGATAAATATTTCATACCCTCTCAACAAATTTTTCATATTTAAATCTTTCCTTTTGTAACCCCTAAATAGTTATAACTTAAAATAATTATTAAAC
>CAZEZA010000064.1:0-2550 GCA_964516415.1 Candidatus Woesearchaeota archaeon
TTATGAAACCAACAAGCAAAACAATAGAGGAAATAGATGAAACAAAAGAAAAAGAAGATATAAAAAAAATAGAAGCAGTTTTTTTTGTCTCTGGGAGATTTCTCAACATGCAGGAATTGATTTCTTTAACTGATTTAAATCCAATAATAATTCAAGAATTAATTGAAAAACTTCAGGAAAAATACAACAAACAAGACTCGGCAATTGAAATTGTTAAAAAAAATAATATGTGGAAAATGGATGTAGCACAGGAATATTCTGGAATAATAAATAAATTAGCCACAGGTTCTTCTGAATTTTCAAAGGCAGAACAAGAAACTTTAGCAATAATTGCTTTCAAACAACCAATTAAACAATCAATTGTAATCAAAATCCGTGGGAATAAAGCTTATGACCATATAAAAAAATTTGTCGGGTTAAACTTAATTAAAAAGAAAAAAATAGGACATACTTATGATTTGAATTTGAGCAATGATTTTTATGATTATTTTAATGTTGCTGACTCTGATACTGGATTACAAAAATCTTTAAAAGAGAAAACAACCGAAGAATAGTATGAAAGTCCTCCCTATAATTTATTTAATATATATGTTCTTAGCAATGTATTTCCTTTTTCTATACCTACTACTTTATTTTAATAATAAAAAAAATATATTTTCATTTAAAAAAACTAAAAAAAAATATAATATTTCTGTTTTAGTTCCAGTTTGGAATGAAGAAAAAACCATAAAAAACACAATAGAATCTATCTTTGAAATAGATTACCCAATCCAAGAAGTAATTATTTTAAATGATGGTTCAACAGATAAAACAAAAAAAATAGTAGAAGAATTATTAATTAAATATCCAAAATTAGAATTAGTAAATAAAAAAAATACAGGAAAAGCAAATTCTTTAAATAAAGGAATTAAAATGGCTAAAGGAGAATTAGTTGTAGTAGTTGATGCTGATAGTTATCCTGATAAAGACTCTTTTACAAAACTTGTTGGTTTTTTTGATGATGAAAAAGTAGGAGCAGCAACATGTGTTATTGTTCCAAGAAACAGAAATAAATTCATAGAAAAAATGCAGGTAATTGAATATAATGTTATTGCATTTACAAGAAAACTTTTTGATTATATTGATGCAATTTATGTTACTCCGGGACCTTTGGCAATATATAGAAAATCTGCATTAGAAAAAATAGGGGGATTTGACACAAAAAATATGACCGAAGATATAGAGATTACTTGGCGTCTTATTCACGCAGGATATAAAAGGAGAATGTGTTTATCAGTTAATGCTACAACTATTGTTCCAAGTAATATAAAAGCATGGTACAGGCAGAGAAGAAGATGGAATGTAGGAGGATTGCAATGTATTTCAAAATATAAAAAAGAATTTTTAAAAAAAGGAATGCTTGGAGTATTTGTATTGCCTCTTTTTATTTTTCAATTCTTTCTGGGTGTTCTGGGGCTTGGTGTTTTTTTATATTTAATAACCACTAGAACTCTTTCCAATTTTCTGTTTGTTAAATATTCTGTCTCTGTAGGAGTTCCTCTTATAACTATGGGGGACTTATATATAACTCCTAGTTTTTTAAATTATCTGGGAATTATTCTCTTCGCTGTTGGAGGAATATTCACTCTACTTGTATTATCTATAATGAAAAAAACAGTATTAAAGAAACAAAATATTTTTAATATCCTATTCTATTCAGGTATTTATCTTTCAATATACCCTTTTATTGCAATAAGTGCGGTATATAATTATTTTAAAAGGGATAAGAGATGGAGATAATATGATAAAAAATCAAAAATATATTTTTTTGTACGCATTGCTTTTAACTTTTGTTGTCTTCAACTTAGGTATTTTTATGGGTTATATGCTTGAATCTTCAAGAATAGATAAAATAAACAAATTATACTTGGGAGCTGAAATGGAGCTTCTTGACCAAAGAATACAAAAAGATGCTTTGGAAATCTTAGAATTAAATTGTGATATGCTTATTGAAGAGAATATTAAATTCGCAGATAGAATTTTTGAAGAGGCTCTCCTCATACAAAAATACGAAGAAGCCAACAAAATAAATGGCGACATTAAATTCCAACATAAAAGATTTGACCTTTTAAGAACTTTATTCTGGATTAATAGCGTGAGAATAAAAGAAAAATGTAATTCTGATTATCATAATCTTGTTTATTTTTATAAATATAATAATCCTTCAATTGAACAGGAATCCAAACAAAAGTTCTTTTCAAATTTACTTAAAAAATTAAAAGAAAAATGGGGAGATGAGATTATGTTAATCCCTATTGCTGCTGATAATGAAATTGCTTCAGTTAATCTTCTTTTAGATAAATATGATATAAAAGAATTACCTGTTATTTTAATTGATGAAGAAATTAAAATAACTGATTTGGAAAACATAGAAGATATTGAAAAATACCTTGTTTAGTTTATGTTTTTATATTATACAAATATTAAAAAAGAGAAATGACTGTCTTTTTTTATGGCTGAAGAATGTTTTAATTGTGGTATTTCTGGAGAAAGATTAAGATTGTTTGATGC
>CAZEZA010000065.1:0-2510 GCA_964516415.1 Candidatus Woesearchaeota archaeon
AAATCTGATAAACCCATTGTAGAATTATTTATTATGACTCATTGTCCTTATGGAACTCAAGCTGAAAAAGGATTTATTCCTTCAATAGAAGCTTTAGGAAATACAATTGATTCTAAAATTAGGTTTGTTCATTACTTTATGCATGAACCTGAAGAAGAAGAAACATCAAGACAAATTTGTATAAGAGAAGAACAATCTGATAAATACTTAAATTATTTAGAATGTTTCTTGGAAGGAGATGGAATTGTTGATGAAGATTATGGTTTAATTATGAATGGAAATGACCCAAGCAAATGTATGAAAAAAGTTGGAATTGATGAATCAAAAGTCCAAAGTTGCATTGACTCTAAAAAATGGGAAGAATATTATGAAGCAGATTCTAAATTAAGCAAAGGATATGGAGTTCAAGGAAGTCCAACTTTAGTGATTAATGGAGAAATAGTTTCAAGTGAAAGAGATTCAGCAAGTTATCTTAACACAATTTGTCAAGCATTTAACAATGCTCCTGAAGAATGTGGAACACAATTGAGTTCTGAAACACCAAGTGCTTATTTTGGTTGGGATGAAACAGGAAGTTCAACAACAGCTCAGTGTTAAAAAAATAAAAAGATTTATTTTTCCAAATAAATAATTTCCTCTTCTGTTAATTTAAGTTCATTTCTTATTTCAGGATTTTTTAAAATATATTTTATTGTTGGAAACTCGCTTAATGCACGCTTTTGTCCAACATGAACATATTGAGCATATTTTTGTGCAATTGATTTTTTCTTTGCTGTTCTCTGATTATTAAGCCAAATTTTTAAAATCCTCGTCGGTCTTTTGTAAGTTGTAAATCCTGTTTTAATATCTTTTTTTGAAGCCGAAATCCCATAACTTAAAAAAATATTTTCATAAACTAAAAATCTCCAATATTGTTGTTTGTAAATCCTTCCCTTAAAAACATCTGTTCTACTCAATGCATCAAAAGCTTTAACAAGTTCTTCACCTTGATATTCCACAGGAATATTTTCTTCTATCCACAAAATTACTTCATCTATTGACATCTTTACAGAATCAAAAACTCTCAATAAATCATTTGTTGGTTTTCCTTTGAAAACCATTTTTAATGCATTAAAAATATCTGTCTCTTTGTTCCTTTCATCAAAAGTTATTAAAGAAGGGTCTTGCATTCGTGAAGCAGTCTGCAAATCATTTATCGCCGCCCGAATATCCCCCTTTACCCTTACCGCAATACTTTTTAAAATATTTATATGCATAAAAAGATTTTCTTTCCTTAAAATATCTAACAAAATATCTTTAATTGTTCTGTAATCAACTTCTTTTAACTGAATAAGTTCTGATTTCCTTCTTAATGCACTTAACTTCCTGTCCCATACATCATTAGCAGTTATGATTACTGGATATGGTGTAGATTCAATTAAATATAATAATTCAGTGAGGCCCCCATAATCAACTTTAGAAATGCCATCTACTTCATCAACCAAAATGATTTTTCCTTTTTTTATTAATGATTTTTGTTCAATTGCTGGTCTAAGAATTTCTCGCAATTTAGTTCTATTTCTTAAATCAGAAGCATTTAACTCAAAAATTTCCGAATCTGTTTCATTTGCTATGACATGAGCTAAGGTAGTTTTACCAACTCCAGGAGGCCCATGCAAAACAATAGCTCTCTTTCTTTTAGGAAAATCACTAATAAAATTCTTTACTTTTCCAATTATTTCATCCTGCCCTTTTATATCTCCAAATTTTTTTGGTCTGTACTTTTCAATCCAAGTCATTTTACATATCAAGAGAACCATACTCAAGATTAAAAATATCTAATCCTGCTTGGAGATATCTTCGAAATCCTTGTATATCAACCTCCCCCCAATTTAAAGTATGAATTTTATCATAATGAATTAAACCAAGAATAGAATTTTTTTTAGATTCAACTAAATTACTTAAATTCTTTTTGCAATTTTCAACAGACCTTTTTAAATATTTATTTCTTGAAACAATCTTTTCATTGCCTCTATCTATTACAAGCTTTGATGCCATCTCCCCAATACTTTTCCTAGGGGAGCCAAAATCTTCAATATCAGGATATTTCTTTTTAGAAAGAGGTTCTACAGATTCTAATTTTTTCAGAAGATTCTTTATCTCTTCATGATATTTTTCAAACTTTTCCCCACTTATGTATGGCATCTTACTCTTTCCCCAATCCAGCAAGGACAAAACTTGCAAGAAGAGCCTGAAGTTGAATAAATGGGTCAGAACCCTCGACAATCCTGAATTCTGCTTCACCTGTTTTTTCTGTAAGTTTAACTTTTATTTCTGGCTCAACAGGAAGATTCCAAATCTCTTTTTGAATTGCTTTAATTACATCTTGCCCAGAAATACTTTCCTTTAACATAACATCAAGAAGTTTCTCTCTTGACATTTGAAAATCTCCAGATAATGCATAATCAAGAACAATTTTGATATCTTTTGGTTTTGCATTAGAAATCATTGTTGATACAAGTTCAGGGGTT
>CAZEZA010000066.1:0-2508 GCA_964516415.1 Candidatus Woesearchaeota archaeon
TTGCTTTTTCCATTATTTTTCTAAATAATCTCATAGAATTTCCATGAGAAGATATGCATACATTTACTTTATTTTTTTTCATGAAGTTAGTTAAATTTTTAATAAAAATCTTAACTCTTTTTTCAATCATTTTAAATGATTCTCCATTTTTTGGAGGCTTATTCCATCCTCGATGCCATTTTTCATATTGTTCTTTTCCATATTTTTCAATAATTATTTTGTGACTTTTTCCTTCTAAATCTCCATAAGCTCTTTCAATCATTCTATTTGCTGTTATTATTTCTTTACATTCTGGATGATATTTTAAAACATATTTTAAAGTATCTTTAGAACGAGATAAAGAAGTTTGAAAAGCAATATCAATCTGTTTGTTCTTTAATTTTTTTGCAATTATTTCTGCTTGTTTTTTACCCAAAGAAGTTAAACGTGAATCTTTCCATCCAGTAAAAATTTTATTTTTATTATAATAAGTTTGCCCATGTCTAAATAAATAAATTTTCAAGTTTTTCATTTTTTCTTTAAAGATTGAGCAAATTTTATTACATTCTCCAAATCTTTTTTATTTGGTCTTCCCTTATACATTTTAATTATTTGATGAAATCCTGGACATTTAAATTTTCCCACACATTTTGCATTAATTCTTTTTTCCATATAGTTCAAACAATTATTTGCTAAAAATTTTCCAAGAAAAGGAACGCCATAAGTACAAAAAAGAACACAAGATTTGTTTATTTTTATTTCTTTTAAGAAATTTTTAATTTTTTTACTTGGCATTCCCCCGTGAATTGGAGTTCCAATAACAACTAAATTATATTCTTCAATTTTATTTTTGTTAGCATTATTTATGTGCTCTGATTTACAATTTAATGTTTTAGCAATTGCTTCTGCAATTTTTTTAGTATTTCCCGTGTAACTATCATAGATTACTATTGATTTCATTTTCCTCTTTTTATTATTTAATTTCTTGATATATTTTCTTGATTATATCTTCAAATATTTTTTTATATTCTGGATTTATTTCAACAACAGGTTTCATTTTTATTGTTGAATCGACAAAATCTCTTTTATATGGAATTCTTCCTATAATCGGAATTTTATTTCTTTTTGCGAATGATTCTATTTTTTTGCAAAAACTTTTTTCTAAATCAAATTTATTTATTACAATTCCAGATTTAATTTTAAAATGATTTGCTAAATATAAAACTCGTTTTAAATCATGTAAAGCAGAAGGAGTTGGTTCTGTAACAGCGACGATATAATCTGTTCCAACTAATGAAGCAATTACAGGACAGCCAATTCCTGCAGCAGAATCTATAAGCATTATATCTGATTTTAATTTTTTATCAATTTCTTCTGATTTTTTTCTAACTTCAGCGACAATTTCTCCTGAAGCTAATTCTCCTAATTTTAATTCTCCTATAATTAGATTTATATTATAATTTTTTCCAATATAGATTGTTCCAATTTGTTTTTTTGTCATAGAAATTGCTCCAGTTGGGCATGCAACCATGCAGGCTTTACAACCAATGCAGACATCTTTTACAAATGCAGGAAATTTGTCTTTAACAAAAACAATTGCATTTTGTTTACAGACATTTGCGCACTTGCCACATTTTGTGCATTTTTTGAAATCCCATTTAGGAATTGGTTGATAAACATTAGAATATTTTTTTCTTTTTACATTTAATAATAAATGGTCATTTGGACATTCAACATCAGCGTCGACTAATATTGTTTTTTTAGTTCTTGCAAATTCTATTGCTAATGATGTTGCAACTGTAGATTTACCTGTTCCACCTTTTCCTCCTGTAACTGCTATTTTCATTTTAAAATTTCAAAATCTTTTTTTAGTATATTTAATTTAGTTCTATCATAAGTTACAACAGCTGGATGAAACAAAGGAATAATTTTTATAACTCCTATTAAAGTTGAAGCATTGAAAATTTCTCCGTGAATTTTACTTATCCCCTGAATTTTATCTTTTAAGTCAAATTTTTTTAATACATAATTAGTTGCAAAATTTCCTAAACAACAAATTATTTTTGGTTTTATTATTTCAATTTCTTTATCTAAATAAGAAGAGCAAGTTTTTATTTCTTCCTGAGTTGGATTACGATTCTTTGGTGGACGACATTTAAGAATATTAGTTATATAAATTTTCTCTCTCTTTAAATCAATAAAATCTAAAAGTTCGTCAAAAACTTTTCCTGCTTGTCCGACAAAAGGCTTTCCTTGTTTATCTTCATTAAATCCTGGCGCTTCACCAATAAACATTATGTCAGCTTCTGGTGAACCTTCTCCAATTACAGGATTTGTTCTTGTCTTGTACAAATCACATTTTTTGCAATTTAAAATTTCTTGTTTAATTAATTGGAGTTTTTCCATCTTTATTTATCTTCTACACAGCGGACAAGATTTTATTTTAGGTGCTTCTTTGACTTTCTTTTTATAGAGTTCTGCATGTTCTTTACTGCAAAAAGCTTTTACTTTATAATCTATAAATTCTGG